>CADCHW010000020.1:6548-31433 GCA_902801245.1 uncultured Ruminococcus sp. | reverse complement strand
AGTTTTAAAACATGTACACTAAAACATATACACTTGACTTTATAAAAAATACCGTGCTATAATAAAAACATACGGCATATTTGTAACAGTTTCCTTTTAACGGAATTATTAACTGAAATTCAATTTGCAAAGGAGTATGTTGGTAATGGATAATAAGGATATAACTCTTCCCGAAGAATTATACAGTGTTTTGGCAGATTTTCTGAACAAAAAAAATAATATTGAAGTACTGAACAGTATCAGAGGTGAATATGGTGTACTCAACTGTCTTATTGATATGGAAGATGGTGCATCAGCAGGAGAACTTGGAAAAAAACTGCATGTTGTTCCCGGTAGAGTTGCCGATATTCTTAACAGCCTTGAACAAAAAGAACTCATAGTACGTACAAGAAGTGAGAGCGACAGAAGAGTTGTCAAAGCCCATATCACAGAGAAGGGCAAACAGGTTTCTATGGAAAAACGCAATGAAATTCATAATAACTATAAAGGGCTTTTTAAAATATTGGGCGAGAATGATGTAAGAGAATTGATAAGACTTCTCAAAATAGTATTATCTTACTATCCCGATGAAAAATAAATAAAAATTTATTGTATCTTTGGCAGATTTGTCAATTGAAAAAGGTACAGTAATGTTGTAAAATTATTTCGTAATGTGAAATGTTCACATTACGAAATTTTGTCTATTGCAGCAAAAGGAAATGTTATCATAAAAATAAGAGATACAGAACAGAAAGGTGATTGATATGCAAAAGAATATTGGCGGCATAACACGTGATTGCTATCCTCTGACCCCCGCACAGTTAGTTCACATATATACATTGAATTACAGTCCGACACATGAGATTGTTAATATCGGTACAGGTCAATATCTCCAGACCAAGCTCAATGTAGCGGCTCTTCGTGAAGCACTTAACAGAGCAGTCGAGAGATGCGAGTCCATGAGAATGAGAATCTGGAAAGACCCCGAAACAGGCGAGATGTGGCAGTATATAGAGCCTTATCAGAATGAGTTTTTCGAGTATTACAATTTTTCCGAATGGCAGGAGGATAAGGTGACAGAGGTTCTGACTAAGTGGACTTCTCAGCCCTTTGATACTTTTGGCGGTAAGCTTTCCCGAATTGTAATTGTATCTCTTCCCGACGGCTACAACGGCTATTACTTCAACGTTCATCACGCTTGTATGGATTCGGGTTCGGTTATTGCTTTTGCAAAAGATGTTATGGAGATTTACAGCAGTCTTTTGTACGGTTTGCCTTATCCGAAGCCCATGACTTCATTCATCGATTCAATTAAGAAAGATTTTGAGTATGAGGGCAGCCGTAAGCAGAAGAGGGACGAAGAGTTCTGGCATAAGCAGCTTGAAATGCCCGAGCCTATCTATACAGATTACAGAGGTAAGGAAAAGCTCATGCAGTTCAGAAAAGAGAGCGGTAATCCCGAGCAAAGATGGGGCTTGCTCACAAGCTCCAACGGTGACGGTGCTACCATAACTTACGAGCTTGATGTTGAATCTACTCAGAAGATTCTTGACTTTGCACATGAACATGATATTCCCGTCAGTGCAGTTATTCTTCATGCTATCAGAACGGTTCTCTCGAAGTTCAACGATGATGAAACCGATATCACAATCAGAGATTTTGTAAGCAGACGTTCAACCGTTCTCAACAAGAAGTGCGGCGGCGTAAGAATGCACTGCTTCCCGCTGAGAACAATTATGCCTCTTGATACGACTGTGCTTGAATCAATGCAGATTATCAAAAAGGCACAGGAAGAGCTTTTTATCCACGCCGATTATTCGACTCTCAAGTATATGGCGGAAACAAGAGAACGCTACGGAGTAGGTCCGGGCGGCAGCTATCACAGTATGAATTTTACATATCAGCCGGCAACCCTTAACAGTGTTGTTCCGTACCTCAAAGGTATCGGTTTCAAAAGCAGATGGTACAGCAGCGGCAAGCAGCCTCAGCCGATGTATATTACCGCTATGCACAGACCGGGTGACGGAGGACTTAACTTCTTCTTCGGTTATCAGAAAGACTGTGCAACACCCGAGGAAATTGAATTCCTTTACTATTTTACGGGCAGAGTTTTGTTCCGCAGCATTGAAAATCCCGATAAGACAATAAAAGAAATAATTGATATGACATAATCGGAGGTATTTGTTATGTTTGAAAAGATGAAAGAGATTGTTTGTGAATACGTTGAGGTTGAGCCTGAGGAGATTACAGAGGAGTCCCGTTTTATTGAGGATTTGGGTTTTAACTCCTATGACGTTATGTGCATGATGGGCGATGCCGAGGATAATTTTGATATTGAGATAGATCAGGAAGAGGCAGTTAAGTGTAAGACGGTAGGAGATTTTCTCGAATACCTCGGAGGATTGGTCAATGAGTGAGCTTAAAACTGTAAAAGACCTTGTTTATAGAAGCGATGAGCTTTATAAAGATGAAATTTTTCTCAGAGAGTACAAAAAGAAAAAGTTTCATGATGTGAGTTTTTCCCAGTTCAGAAAGTCCTGTGACAGCATTGGAGTGTGGATTCAGAAGCACTTTGCTTCTAAAGTTCATATTGCCGTTATAGGTACTACTTCTTATGAATACCTTACAGCGTGGTTTGGAATACAATGCAGCGGAAATGTGTCTGTTCCGATTGATACATCTAACAATGTCGACAAGATTGCCGATGAGATAATGCGTTCCGACAGTGAAGTTGTATTTCTTGATGACAAGCATGTTTCCAATATACCGAAGTTTAAAGAGGTATGCCCTGCGGTGAAATATTTTGTTCATTTCAATAAAAAATATGATGATATGCTGTTTTTGGGTGACATTGTAGAAGAATATTACGGACAGATACCCGAGGGAGATGTAGAAGAGGAAGACCTGTCGGCGATACTTTTCACTTCCGGTACAACGGGAGTAAGCAAAGGTGTAATGCTTACTCATGCAAATCTCATAGACAATACTACCTGCTATTTGGAAGAGAATTACCACGGTAAGAAATTGCTTTCGGTTCTTCCGATACATCATGTTTATTGTCTTACCTGCGATATTCTTTGCAGCTTGTATAACGGTGTAACGGTTTGTATCAATGATTCTCTTATGCACATAGTACGCAACCTTGGTGTATTCAAACCGGAATACGCAACGATTGTTCCGATGATTGCTGCAACAATACTCAACAAAATGCAGCTTGCGGCTGAGAAGAATCCCGATAAAACAGAAATCGGCAGACAGGTATTTGGTGAGAATTTTGATATTCTTTATTCGGGCGGTGCATATCTTAGTCCCGATATTGTGAACGGCTACAAGGAATTTGGAATTGAGATAGCACAGGGCTATGGTATGACTGAATGTTCTCCGAGAATATGCAATGGTATCAGAAATTGTCCGAAACCTGAGTCTGTAGGAAAAATAGTGGACGGCTGTGAGGTTAAAATTGTTGACGGAGAAATCTGGGTGAGAAGCAAGTCTGTTATGAAAGGCTATTACAAGAATCCCGAGGAAACAGCCAAATCGCTCACTCCGGACGGCTGGTTAATGACGGGCGATTTGGGTTATAAAGATGATGACGGTTATCTTTATATCACTGGAAGAAAGAAGAATCTTATCATTCTTTCAAACGGAGAGAACGTTTCTCCCGAGGAGCTTGAAAATCAGTTTGCTTTCTTTATGCCGATAAAAGAAATGGTAGTATATGCCGATGACAGCGTGATTACGGCCCAAATTTACCCCGACCCTGATTATAAGTCTGACGATATCAAAGCAGAAATACAGGCTAAAGTCGATGAGGTGAACGAAACTTTTCCGCCGGCGAAGCGAATTGTAAAAGTTATTTTCAGAGATAATGAATTTGTCAAGACGGCTTCCAAGAAGATTATCAGAGCAAAAATACACGAATAAACTTGACTTTATGGCATAACCGCAGAGGCGACAGGCTTGTTTCTGCGGTGTTTTTCCTTTTAAACAATACATGATAGGAGAGTTATTATAATGAGTTATTTTAAACTGAAAAACGGAGAAAAGCTGTACTATGAAGACGTGGGCAGCGGAAAGGATACAATTGTTATGCTGCATGGCTGGACAAGCTCACATTACATTTACACTGAGCCTGCGTCTATATTAAAAGAAAAAGCAAGGTGTATAATTTACGACCACAGAGGGCATAGCGGAAGCAAGTCGGCAAATAAAGAGGAAGTGACAATGGAAACGCTTGCTCGGGATTTGAATGAAATTATTATCGGACTTAACTTGAAAAATATAACGCTTGTAGGCTGGTCAATGGGAGCTTGTGCTGTACTGAATTATGTAAGGCTTTTTGGCTGCGAGGCTCTTCGACAAATTGTTTTATGCGATATGTCACCCAAGCTGATTAATGATGAAAGCTGGAAACTTGGTCTGTATAAAGGACAATATACGCAGCAGGACAGAGAGATTGACGAAAGAAAAAGTTCGTTTTCTCAATACAAGAAATTTGTTCTCGCTACTGCACCAAGCCTTGGCAAACTACCTCGTTTTCTTCTTGGAACTCAGCTTTTGAAGCGGCTGATGAAATGTGACATCGGAGTTATTAAAAATCTTTCGCAGATTATGGAAGATCAGGATAATAGAAATGTTGTGGGAGAGATTACTGTACCGCTGCGATATTTTTATCCCACTCCCGGCTCAATCTTTTCACCTGAGCTGGAGAAGTGGTATCGCAAAAATGCTGTGTCTGATTTTCAATCTGTGGAATTTCCAAACAGTACTCATTTGCTGATTGCAGAGAATCCCCGATACTTTGCGGAGGAGATAGAAAAGCTGTTGAAATGAAAACAATATTTGAATGAAAATACTAAGGAATTATAGTATATCTTTGGGAATTTTGTCAATTGAAAAAGGTGTGGATATATTGTAAAATTATTTCGTAATATGAAATATTCGTATTACGAAATTTTTACGAAAGGAGTTTTTACGATGGGAAACAACGTAAAAAACTGGGGTTACGAAGCAGTATTCTACCAGATTTATCCGCTTGGTATGTTTGGTGCACCTTTTGAAAATGACGGTGTACAGGAGCATCGTATATTAAAGGCGATAGATTGGGCAGAGCATATTGCAAAGCTTGGCTGTAATGCCGTATATTTTTCGCCTGTATTTGAGAGTGATACTCACGGCTACAACACACGCAATTACAAACAGATTGACAGTCGATTGGGAACAAACGAGGATTTTAAAAAGGTTTGCGACGTGTTCCACGAAAAAGAAATCAAGGTTGTTCTTGACGGTGTGTTCAATCATGTAGGCAGAGGATTTCCGCAGTTCCGAGATGTGTGCGAGAGAAGATGGGAGTCACCTTACAAGGATTGGTTCAACATTAATTTTGACGGAAACAGCTGCTATAACGATGGTCTGTGGTACGAGGGCTGGGAGGGGCATTACGACCTTGTAAAGCTCAATCTTCGCAATCCGGCTGTAGTTGACCATTTGCTTGACGCTGTGAAATTCTGGGTGGAATATTTCGGCATAGACGGCATTCGTCTTGATGTCGCTTATTGCCTTGAATTCGATTTTTTGAAAAGACTTCGCAGCTTTACAGACAGCTTGAAAGAGGATTTCTTCCTTGTAGGTGAACTTCTTCACGGAGATTACTCACGCTGGGTGAATCCCGAAATGCTTCATTCGGCTACCAATTATGAATGCTATAAAGGTTTGTATTCCAGCTTCAACAGTATGAATCTGTTTGAAATTTGCCATTCATTAAAAAACCGTTTCGGACCCGAGCAGTGGTGTCAATACAGGGGAATGCACTTGCTTTGCTTTGCGGATAACCACGATGTAACGAGAATAGCAAGTATATTGACGGAGAAACGTCATCTTCCTCTTGTGTATACAATTCTTTTCGGAATGCCGGGAATACCGTGCGTTTACTACGGCAGCGAGTGGGGTACTAAGGCAGAAAAGAAAGACGGTGACCCTGCACTTCGTCCTTACTTTGATAAGCCGCAGGAGAACGAAATTACGGAGCTTATTCGTAAACTTGCAAAGGCTCACAGAGAGTGTAAAGCTCTTTGCTACGGCGATTTGAAAGTACCTGTGCTGACCAACAGACAGTGTATTTTACAGCGTGATTACGAGGGTGAGCGTGTTTTTGTTGCGGTCAATGCCGATAGTTCACCTTATACTGCTCACTTTAACGCAGGCTACGGACTTGCTGATGACCTTGTAACAGGCGGCGTTCATGATTTTGGCGGCGGCAGCGAGCTTGCTCCGTACAGTTATCATATATGGCGTTGTAAATAATATATCATTAAAAAGTAAAAAAATTGTGCCGCAAAAGTAATTTTATTTTTGCGGCTTTTTTATTTGGATTTGATTTTATTTTTTATCTTTTTCAGGTTACAATGTTTTAAGATAGATTGACCTTTTACTAAGGAATATGGTATTATAAGTATTGAAATATATTAATTCCAACAGGGGGCAGATTATGATAAGATTAAAAAAGAAGAGTGAGCTGAAATCTTCAAAGCTTTTGCTGTCGGCACTTCTTACTGCGGCAATCATAGTTACGGGCGGCTGTAACAATTCGGCAAACTCAAACACAAATTCCGGTGCGGCAAACGATGAAGACGGCAGTGTTATTTTTGAAATGGACGGCACGGCAACTTCCGACAGTGCAGTTCCCACAAACAGTACAAGCTCATCAGGCGAAGCTTCGCTTAAGATGTCCTTTGCAGGCGATTACATAATTTACGATTCAAACTACAATTATGCAAATCAGCTTGCAAACGGCAACGGCTACGACTTCGCACCTATGGTCAGAAACCTCAGACAGTTCACCGAGAACTGCGACCTCAACTATTACAATCAGGAAACTATCCTCGGCGGTACGGAGCTTGGTCTTTCAAGTTATCCTGCTTTCAACAGTCCGCAGGAAGCCGGAGATGCTATGGTTGATCTTGGCTACAACCTTGTATCTACCGCCACCAACCACACTATGGACGCCGGGGAAGAGGGTATTCTTTCCTCTTATAAGTATTGGAAGAGCAAGGATAACGTGTTTATGACAGGCACGTTTGACAGTCAGGAAGCTCGTGACGAGGTTCACGTTCTTGAGTGCAACGGAATCACCTACAGTATGCTGAACTATACTTACGGTACTAACGGCATTCCCGTTCCGGAGGGTAAGGAGTATCTTGTGAATGTGTGGCCTTGCGAATTCACCGACCTCGAAACGGATACAGCTTATCAGGAATACAAAAAGCAGGTCAAGAAAGATATTGACGCTGTAAGAGATAAGGTTGATTTTCTCATTGTTTGTATGCATGCAGGTATTGAGTATGCAACGGAAGAATCTGATTATCAGGACGATATGGCTCAGTTCCTCGCAGATAACGGTGTAAACCTTGTAATCGGCACACACCCTCACGTTATCGAGCCGGCGGAGTATATCGGAGATACTCTTGTTTACTATTCTATGGGTAACCTTTATTGTGCACAAATGCAGGACGAATATTACAATAAGGTGACAAGTGTACTTGCGACTGTTACGGTTAAAAAGACTGTTGAAAACGGAGAAACTAAAATCACCTTTGAAGACCTCAATAACGAGCTTATGTATTGCTACTATAATCAAGCTACATGGTCTGATTATTATGTTATTCCTTTCAGCTCACCGGATATTAAGGAGTTTCTACCCGATTATCAGGACGTATATGAGCATTATAAGGAGATATTCTTGCAAAAGGATAAAAGTCTTCCGGTTGCACCTTGTGCAAAGTAAGATAAATTTGAAAACAGTACCCTTTCAAAGAAACACAAACATAGCAAATTGCCCAAACCGCATAAAAGAACTTTCAATTATAAAGTACAAAAAAGGAACTGTAGCAATACAGTTCCTTAAATTTGCATTTTAATAAACCTTTCGACCCGAACTGAAACTTGATTTTGATTCGGTGTCGCTGTCTTTTTTCTTTTTTGAATCCGAATCATTTGGTTTATAAAAAGAATCCGCCGCCTGACTTGCCGCCTGAGCAGCTTTCTGAGAGTTAATCTCTTTCAAATACTTTTCAGCATACGGTGAATTTGTTTCGTAAACAGCATACTGTGATGCGTGAGCCTTGCCTTTTTCAATGTCATAACCGTATCTAGTCATAAGCTCGTCAACCGTTACAAATACAAAACCCTGCTTTTGCAGCTCGTCAATAGCAGCAAGTGAACCGTCAACGGTCGTTTCGTAAATGTCATGCAAAAGGATAATATCTCCGTCCTTGCACTGTGACACAATAGTTTCTTTAACTGCATTGCTGCTTTTCAGATTCCAGTCCACAGTATCAACCGACCACATTGTAATTGTTTTGTTTACAGACTTGTTTGTTTCATCGGTATATGCACCGTAGGGAGGACGGAACGCTGTAGAAAGCTGTCCGCAAGCTTGATAAATTGCCGTGTCTGTTTTGGCTATTTGGTCGCCCATTTCCTGACTTGTAACGGTAGTTATGTTTGTGTGATTATAAGTATGATTGCCAAGCTGATGACCACCCTCTACCATTTTCGGAAGTACATCAGGGTACTGTTCAACGCAGCTTCCCACCATAAAGAAAGTAGCTTTTGCACCTTTTGAATTAAGTCCCTCTATAAGCTTAGGCGTATATTCGCCGGGACCGTCATCAAAGGTGAGAGCAACAGCTTTTTTTCCGTCGAGGGTATCGGTATCTATAATAAGCTTGCCGTCGGCATCGAATTTCTCTTCGGTATTCAAATTCTCTTCCGGAGTGCTGTTAATCTTCGATGAAGCACCGTCAATATCAGAAGGTAAATCGGTATCGGAGCTGTAGGAAGATGTTTCCGATTTAACATTTGAGCTGTCTGAATCAACGTTTTTGCTATGATTTGAAGAAACTCCGTGAACTATAGAAATAATGATAATTAATATTACCGCAAAAATTACAGCCGCAGTTATCAAAATTTTTGCTCGATATTTGTACCCTTTAATTTGTAAGAATTCAGGGGTTTTAGAATCTTTATCTGACAATAAATCCACCTCTTTGTTATTTAGTCGTATCTATCCTATATACATTATAACTTATTTACAAAAGCGTGTCAAGCATTGACAACCCACAAAAAATCAAGCCGCCCTTGTAAATTCCAAAAGCAGCTAGATAAAAAATATGATTAGTTACAGTTTATTTTTCCGGAAGGAATAAACCGGAATTTTTAACATAATCTATAAGAATATTCGTTACTCTCTCAGCGTCAGCCTTGTCTGTGCCTACACCTGTGAAGTAAATCTTAATCTTAGGCTCTGTACCCGAAGGTCTTACAATGATAGCATTGCCGCCTTCAAGCGAGTAGGAAAGAACATTAGACTTCGGAAGATTTATCTCGGTTGTTTCTCCCGAAACAAAATCTTTCTCGAATGAAAGAAGATAATCCGCATGTTTAACAATGCTGTAGCCTGCCATTTCGGTGACACCGGAATTTCTCAGACCGTCCATAATATTCTTCATAGTTTCCATACCCGAAGCACCCTCGAACTCAAAACTGAGAGTTACATTGTTATAGAAACCGTACTCCTTGTAAAGACCGTCCAGAACATCAACAAGTGACTTGCCTTGTTTCTTGTAGTAGGCTGCCATTTCACAAATAAGCATAGAAGCAACAACAGCGTCCTTATCTCTTACATAAGTGCCTGCAAGGTAACCGTAGCTTTCCTCAAAGCCGAACACATAGCGGTTCTCTTCGTTCTTCTGTTCAAGCTCAAGAATCTGCTCGCCAATGTACTTGAAGCCTGTAAGTACGTTTTTCAGCTCACAGCCGTACTTTGCAGCAAGTCTTTCAACAAGTACGCTTGTAACTACAGTCTTTACCATAAGCGGATTTTCGGGAAGTGTGCCAAGAGCCTTGCGGTTGCTGAGAATGTAGTCTGTAAGCATAATGCCTGTTTCGTTGCCCGTAACAAGTCTGTAACCGTCGCCGTCGGGAATAGCTATGCCCACTCTGTCGCTGTCGGGGTCTGTAGCAAGAAGTAAATCCGGTTTAACCTCTTCGCAAAGTTTCAAACCCTCCGCAAGAGCTTCTTTAATCTCGGGGTTCGGATAGGGGCAAGTAGGGAAGTTTCCGTCCGGAAGTTCCTGTGACTTAACTATATGTACGTCTTTAACACCCACTCTGTCAAGAATTTTTCTCACAAGCTTGTTGCCTGCACCGTTAAGCGGAGTGTAAACCACACTTAGACCCGAATTCTCGCAAATACCCTTATTAACGGACTGCTCCTCAACCTTACTCAGGTAAGATTCATAGAACTCGTCGCCGATATATTCAATAGTGCCGTCCTCAAGAGCCTTGTTAAAATCTACAAGCTTAACATCTGTGAAACAGTCAAGCTTTGTAATCTCATCATAAACAGCCGCAGCTGCCTTGTCTGTCATCTGACATCCGTCATAGCCGTAACACTTGTAACCGTTATACTTTGCCGGATTGTGGCTTGCTGTTACCATAATTCCCGCCTGACTTTTGAAGTATCTTACAGCATAGGAAACAACCGGTGTCGGCTGAAGCTCCGTTGAAAGATAAACCTTAATGCCGTTAGCCGCCAATACTCTCGCAGCCTCGGAAGCAAAAAGCTCGGACTTAATTCTTGAATCGTAAGAAATAGAAACAGAGGAACTATCGTAATTCTTAAGCAAATAATTTGCCAAGCCCTGAGTAGCCACTCTGACGTTGTATATATTCATTCTGTTTGTGCCTGCACCGATAACACCACGAAGACCGGCTGTGCCGAATTCGAGAGAACGGTAAAAACGATCGTAGACAGCTTCCTCGTTATCCTTTACTTCTTTCAGTTCTTCAATAAGACTGACATCATCTGATGCGTTTTCAAGCCACTTATTATACAGTTCTTGAATACCCAACTCCATAAACACATCTCCTTAAATATGAGTTAATTTCTCCACCCAAAATTTTTGCCAAAACAAAACATTCGATTGCAATGCTTTATCATAGCGACAGTTAAATCTCACTGCCACACTAATACTATAACACAAAACAGAAAATTTTACAATTAATTTGCTAAAATTTTTTCTGGAAAAATTTAAATTTTTTACGAACACAGAATTATTATATGCACAAATCTTTAAGTTTGTTACATATAATTTCGGAAAGTTTTGTGTTGTTGCTCAATGATATTGAGAATCCGATTGAAAGAATTGTATAAAGTAATAAAATTTTGAAAATTTTATTATTAATTGAATTTTTACAAATTATTTTCCCCTGCTACCCTCAAATGTACTTGTATATTTACGGATTTTGCGGTAAAATAGAAGTTATACTCAAGTAAAAAAAGATTTATCATTTAAAGTTTCGCTAAAGCCTTTTATACTCACGGTCAAAAAGATTTACCATTTAAAGTTTGGTCAAGCTTTTTAAAGCTTGCGGGCGACGGAACACCCCAAGAAGCTAAGCTCGTAAGCGGCAGAGCTGATTGGCAGATGTTCCTGGTGAACAGAGTTCAGCTTGCTGATGAAACCAACTATAAAGTCAATACCCGACCTGACTCCTGTTGATGTTGTCCGCCGAATTTCAGGTCTAAAGAAAAAAGTGATAGGTCTTAAAGCTTGCACGTGTAAGATTTAAAACAAGGAGGAAACAGCTTTGGATAAAGATGATTCACAAAAGATAACAGACGAAGAGAACATTACCGATAATATCACAGAAAATGAACAGGAATCAGAAGAGGAGAAAACCCTTTTACCCAGAAAAAGAAAGATAGTTAAAAACGTTCAGCTCCCGATAGTTTTCGGAATATTTCTTGCGGCACTTATAACCGCCGTTGTGTGGAGCTTATTTTTCAATCAGAACATAACGGGTACGTGGTACTATATCAACAACGGACAATACACCGAAACCTTCGATTCTCCTACAGAATCCTCAGACGAACCCGATGAGATAGTTCACGAATACACACAGCGTGTATGCTATGAATTTAACGATGGCGGAGAATGTATTGTCACCTTGGGAACAATGTCGGTTACGGGGCAGTATGATTTGTACTCCACAGATGATTCCCATATGATCACCGCAGCAGTTATATATCAGTCCACTCCGCTGCTGTATGGCAGCTATAATTATAAAGTGGAGGGAAATGCTTTCACCGGAAAGAAGCTTGTAATCTCTGCCGCAGGCTCTGATGAAGAAATAACGCTTGAAGAGGGTGAGGGCGAAAATCCGCTTACACCGTATGAAGATTTCAAGGGCGATGAACGTCTGGTAGGCACATGGAGAGATGATGATGTCGGAGTTGATTACACGTTCACAGCTGACGGCTATTTCACAAGAAGAAGTGATGACGGATTAAGTATCGAGCATACTTACACCGTTGTTGATGACGGTGCTATTATGACGAAGTACTTCGGCGATTCCGAGCAAAATTATTCTTATACCTACAGCTTTGACGATAACAACAACCTCAGCATTAACGGAGAAGCACTTACGAAAGTGAAATAATAATTCGTAATTGGTGTAGAGGTTAGTTTACTTTTCTAAATTTAAGGAATAAACGGTATTATACTCGCAAGCATTAAGATTTACCATTTTTCTTTCTTAGACCGGCAATTCGCTCCGCTGTTGCCTGTTTTGTTTGGGTGGAGAGTTTTTGTTTTTTATTGTTTTTCTTTGATAGTTTATCTCATTTCGCTGAGGGTACTTTGCTTTTCTTTGCAAGTTGGCTTCGTCAGCGAGCAGGGCTCTGCCCCTGCTGGTACAAGACCACTAGGAACACCTGCCAATCAGCTGTCGCCTACGGCTCGGCTTCTTGGGGTGTTCCGTCGCCCGCAAGCTTTAAAAAGCTTGACCAAACTTTAAATGGTAAATCTTTTTGACCGTCAGTATATAATACAGAGGATTCAGAAAAAACAACGATAAAAAATCAAAATTCATTTGACAATGTTCTGCAATTTGTGTATAATAAATTTAAAGACAGTTCATTTGTACCTTCCTGTCTGTAAACAAAACCGGGACTGCGATTCTTAAGATAATAAGCGATTATAAAATATAACTTATTTAATCTATGCAGACACCCGGGTGTCTGCATTTTTTATTTTAAAGGAGAATTATATGTATCAGCTAACTACAGAAGCGAGCTTTGACAGTGCACATTTTTTGTCGGGCTATAACGGAAAATGTGCTAATATTCATGGTCATCGATGGCGTATAATTGCGGAAATCGAGCAAAAAACTCTTTGCACAACAGGTCAAACCAGAGGTATGGTGATAGATTTCGGAGATTTTAAACGGGATTTAAAGGCACTTGCAGATTCATTTGACCATTGCTTAATTATAGAAAAAGACAGCCTGAAAAAAATCACATTTGAAGCACTTAAATCGGAAAACTTTTCAATTATTGAAGTACCGTTTCGCCCTACTGCTGAGGAGTTTGCAAGACATTTTTACAGCTGTTTGACAAAGCAGGCATATAATGTCAAAAAAGTTACAGTTTATGAAACACCCAATAACTGTGCATCATATACCGGGGAGGATATAATTAATGCTTGATGTAGCCGAAATGTTTGTAAGTATAAACGGAGAGGGAACTCATTCGGGACAGCTTGCCTTTTTTGTACGTTTTTGCGGTTGTAATCTCTCTTGTTCGTACTGTGATACTATGTGGGCAAATCAACAGAATACACCTTATCGAAGAATGACTGCTGAAGAAATATATAAAGAAATCTGTAAATCGGAAGTACATAATGTTACTCTTACAGGAGGTGAGCCTTTAAATAGAGAAGGGATTTTTGAACTGTTGGAGCTGCTTGCACAAGATGAACAGCTTTATGTCGAGATTGAAACTAACGGAAGTATACCATTGAAACCGTTTCTGTCATTAAAAAATCGTCCGTCTATGACTATGGACTACAAGCTCCCCTCAAGCGGTATGGAGAAATCAATGTGTTTGGAAAATCTTAATCTGTTAGAAAAAAAGGATACCTTAAAATTTGTTGTAGGAAGTTTGCAGGATTTAGATAGGGCAAAAAATATCATAGACAAACATAATCTCACTTACCGATGTGCTGTGTATATAAGTCCTGTATTTGGAAAAATCGAGCCGAGTACAATTGTTGAGTTTTTGAAACAGCACCGTATGAACGGTGTAACGCTTCAACTCCAAATACATAAAATTATATGGAATCCCAATGCGAAAGGAGTATAGCTATGGCTATTGACCGGGAGGCAATAAAATATCATATTCGAGGCATAATTGAGGCTCTGGGTGACGACCCTGAACGTGAGGGACTCAGAGAAACACCTGATCGTGTTGCAAGAATGTATGCCGAAGTATTTGAGGGAATGAACTACTCAAATCATGATATTGCTCAAATGTTTGGTAAAACCTTTGAAGAACCTTGCTCTGAGCACGGACACAATCTTGTTGTTGTAAAAGATATTGAAGTATTCAGTCATTGTGAACATCATATGGCACTTATGTATGATATGCGTGTAACGGTAGCATATCTGCCGAACAAGCGTGTTATTGGATTAAGTAAAATCGCACGTATTGCGGATATGGCTGCAAAGCGGCTTCAGCTTCAGGAACGCTTGGGTGCGGATATTGCTGATATTATTCAGGAAATAACCGGCTCTGACGATGTAGCTGTTTGTATTGAAGCAAGTCATAGCTGTATGACAGCAAGGGGGATATGTCGTCCGTCCGCAAAAACATACACAGAAACTCTTCGTGGAAAATTTGAAACAGATGCAAGTCTGCAAAACAGAATAAGATAAGGAGAATGATTATGGAAAAAGCACTTGTTTTATTCAGCGGAGGAGTGGACAGCACAACCTGTCTGGCTCTTGCCGTGAAAAAATACGGAAAAGAAAATGTTGCTGCTTTATCTGTTTCTTACGGACAAAAGCATACTAAGGAATTGGAATCAGCCGAAGCCATTGTTAAATATTATGGTGTTGAACATATTAAATTGGATTTAGCTCCGCTGTTTTCATTCAGTGACTGTCCGCTGCTGAAACACTCAGAACAGGATATTCCTAAAGAAAGCTATGCTGAACAATTAAAAAGAACTAACGGTACACCTGTAGTTACATATGTACCGTTCCGTAACGGATTGTTCCTTGCCTCTGCTGCAAGTATTGCACTTTCTAAGGGCTGTAGTGTAATTTTATACGGAGCACATCATGATGATGCGGCCGGCAATGCTTATCCTGATTGCAGTGCCGCTTTTAATAATGCAATGAATACAGCAATAGCCGAAGGAAGCGGCAATCAGCTTCACATTGAAGCACCGTTTGTTTCAAAAAGTAAAAAAGATGTTGTAGCTATTGGTTTAACGTTAAATGTTCCGTATGAGATGACATGGAGCTGTTATGAAGGCAAAGATAAGCCCTGCGGCAGATGTGCAACCTGTCTTGACAGAAAAGCTGCATTTCAAGCTAACGGTCTTGATTTAATATAGGAGGTTATAATAATGGAAAACGAAAATGACTTACTTACCCTTTTGGGAAATCGTAAAATTACCTATCCTACAGACTATTCTCCTGATATACTTGAAACCTTTCAGAACAAGCACCCTGAAAATGACTATTTTGTAAAATTTAACTGTCCTGAATTCACAAGTCTTTGTCCTATTACAGGACAGCCTGATTTTGCAGCTATTACGATTTCTTATGTTCCAAATGAACGTATGGTTGAGAGTAAATCGCTCAAGCTATATCTTTTCAGTTTTCGCAATCACGGTGATTTTCACGAAGACTGTGTGAATATTATAATGAAAGACCTAATAAAGCTTATGGATCCGAAATATATTGAGGTTTGGGGTAAATTCACTCCACGAGGCGGTATTTCTATTGATCCGTATTGTAACTACGGAAAATCGGGAACTCGCTGGGAGCAAGTTGCGTTTGAACGTCTTTCACATCATGATTTATATCCTGAAAAAGTAGACAACAGATAATATATACCGAATTTGCCGGAACAGTAACTTTTTCACTTGTTCACAACGTTTCAGAAAGCTCTTAATATAAGTATGCTGCAATATTTTTGTAGCTGTACGGTTGCGAAGCTTGTTATACTCACGGTTTAAAAGATTTTGAGTATATAATCAGAAAACAACAAAAAACACATCAAAATAATATCTTTCGATAAAAACAGAATTAGGCAACAGCATAGCGAATTACCGGTCTAAGTAAAGAAAAGCGGTAAATCTTAATGCTTGCGAGTATAAATAATGTAAGGCTTTTATTGAATACACCTATTAAGGATTTAGCAATTCTTGGTAGGTGTATTTTATATTGGATTTTTTAAAAAGAAACAAATATCAATAACAAAGTTCTCAGAAGAGAAATCAAGGAGTATGGCAAGGATAAAGCATGAAAAAAATAAAAATCAAGTAGCAAAAAAATAAAATTTTTTCAGTTGACAGATTTCGATTAAAAGTGTATAATCAAAGGCAGTTGATTTATTGCATATAAAACATATCGAATTTATAGGTAAAACAGCTGAGTGTAACATTTTTCCTGATTTTTGATATGTGTATAGGAGATGATAGCTATGAAAGTTATTTATGTTTCGGTTGGAGGAATAGGTTTATCGACAAATAAGTTGTGTAAAATAAGTAACATAACAATAGTAATTACGTTGTTTCTTCTAATACTATGCACAAGTAATTTATCGATAATTCCTTACTGTTGATATACATTGCACAACAAAAAAGAAAAGGAGTATTTTGTTTACTGAATAAAGGAGATTTTTATGAGCGAAGAGTACAGCTTGGAAATAAAGCATCTTAACAAGTACTTTAATGTAGACGGAAAAAGTGTTGAGATTTTAAAGGATATAAATTTACAGATTAAAAAAGGAGAGTTTATTACAATTGTGGGACACAGCGGCTGCGGAAAGTCTACTCTTCTAAAAATAGTTGCAGGTCTTGTTGACTACTCCGACGGAGAGGTAATAAGAAACGGCAAGCCTGCCAAAGAACCTGATGTGGATTGCGGAATGGTTTTTCAGGAACACAGATTACTCCCTTGGTTGAAAATAAAGGATAATGTTGGATTTGGACTTGATAAATCGGATAAGGAAAAGTGGTATAAAACAGTTTTACAGTATATTGAACTTGTGAATCTTAAAGGATTTGAGAATGCTTATCCGTCGCAGTTTTCGGGCGGTATGTCCCAAAGAGCGGCGATAGCGAGAGGTTTGGTTGCAAATCCGGAAATACTTTTACTTGACGAGCCGTTCGGTGCATTGGACGCTATGACAAGAGTTCAAATGCAAAAAGAGCTTTTGAGAATTTGGAAAGAGGAACAGCGAACCATGATAATGGTAACTCACGATATTGACGAGGCTGTTTTCCTTGGTGAAAGAATAATAGTAATGTCGGCAAGACCGGGCGAGATTAAAGAGATTATCACAACAGATAAGTACTCAAGACGAAACAGAGGCAGTTCAGGCTTTGCGGCTTACAAAAAGAAAATTTACGATTACTTCTTTCAGGATTCTGCGGAATTGCTTGAAGAAGCAGAGTTTATGATTTGAGGTGAGAGTGATGAAGAAAAAGGAAACTGTAAAGCAGATACTTTTGGGAATAATCCCTGCAATTGTAATTTTGCTGTTTTGGTTCTTAACAACTCATTTTACAGATGTTCCCTCAAGTATATTGCCAAGAATTTCACAGGTTGGCAATAAGTTTGTGGAGATGCTTCAGAATGGGCAGCTTCAGGAGGATTTGATAATTTCCTTGTCGAGAGTTATAAAGGGTTATCTTATTGCAGCAGTGTTTGGAATTTTACTCGGTTCTATAATGGGTATGTCAAAAACTATTACATATATACTTCATCCAACACTTACCGTAATCAGACAAATACCTATTATTGCGTGGATTCCGCTTATAATTCTGTGGTGCGGTATTGGAGAAGCATCAAAGATAGTTGTTATTGTAATGGCTGCATTTTTCCCAATATTGGTAAATACAATGAGCGGTATTTCAAGTACACCGTCAGGGTTTATTGAGGTTGCAAAGCTTTACAGGCTAAACTATTGGAAAACCTTTACAAAGGTTTATCTTCCTCATGCACTTCCGAATATGCTTGTGGGCTTAAAGCTCGGATTAGGTGTATCGTGGATGGCAGTAGTTGCTGCCGAGTTGATTGCCTCTCTTTCGGGTATCGGCTACAGAATGAGTAACGCACGAAGTCTTATGAACTCTGATGTGGTTATTGTCTGCATGATCGTTATCGGTCTTGTGGGAATTATAATGGATAAACTTCTAACACTGCTTTTCTCGGTTCTGACACCGTGGGAGAAGGCAAACAAGAAGTAATTTTATAAATTTTTAGATATATTTACGGAGGAATAAAAATATGAAACGTACAACAAGAATTTTAGCATTTATTTTGTCTGCTTTTATGGTGCTTGCTTTTACAGGCTGCGATTCGGCAAGCAATACATCGGAGAGCAAAGGCACTGAGTCTGCCGCATCAACTGCAAGTGCAAACAACGACAATTCGGAAAGTAAGGCTGATGACAATGCCGATACAACAGAGTTAAAAACAGTAAAAGTAGGTGTTCCGGGATACGACAGCAATCCGCTGCTTGACGGAGGACGTCTTGCAGATAAGCTTGGTTACTTTGATGAAGAGCTTAGTGCTGCCGGCTACAAGTATGAATTGACAACCTTCCAAGAGGCAGGTCCGGCAATTAATGAGGCATATGCTTCGGGTCAGCTAGACCTTGCTGTTTACGGCGATTTTCCTGCTACTGTTGCACGCAGCAACGGCAACGATATTAAGGTTATAGGTCTTGCAAACAGCCAAATGAATATTGGAGTTCTTGTTCAGAATGATTCCGATATAAAAACTCCAAAGGATCTGGAGGGCAAAAAAGTAATTGTCGGTATCGGAACAAATTTCCAGGAGTATTGGTCACATCTTGTTGATGAATTTGACATTGACGAATCTAAGGTAGATATTGTAAATGTAGTTTCCGATGCAGTCACTGTATTCTCAACGGGTGAAGCTGATGCATTGCTTACACTTTATTACAACGCAGTAAAGCTTGAAAATGACGGTACCGGTAAAATACTTATCGATACAACACAATATCCGGAGCACGCATCTCAGTGGCTTATAACAGGAAGAACAGCGTTCCTCGAAGAGAACCCTGATGCTGCGGTTGCATTCCTTAAAGCATATGAACGTGCACAGCAGTATGCTGTAGAGCATCCCGACGAGCTTTATGAAGCACTTTCTTCGGAAAGTGTAGGAGTTGAAGTGTACAAAAAGGCTTACGGATATGACCCGACCTTTGAGTATCTCAAAACTAAAATTACAGATGAAAATATCGAGAAATTCAATTACCTTAACAACTTCCTTACTTCAAATCAGCTTATTAAGGAGGAGATAAATCTTGATGATTTCATTGATTACAGCTACTACAAGCTTGCATTTGGGGAGTAAGGAGGCGGTGTTTAATGGCAGATTTAATTAAAGCCGCTAAAGATGTTTTTATATATGCATTCCCACTCATCGTAACGGAAGCCACACACCGTGACTCCAATGATAAGGGCTTTGAGCATTTCAGAACATTCCCTACGGACAGCGAAAAGAGAGTTGTTAAGCTTAATAACGATACACTTTATTCATTTGCGTGGACACAGCTTGCAAATACTCCGTATCTTGTTCATATTCCTAAAATTACGGAAAGATACTATCTTTTCCCGATATTGGACGCATACACAAATGTTGTTGAATCCATAGGAACAAGAACTCCCGAATACGCTGAGGGTGATTATATTCTTCTTTATCAGGATACGACTATACCGGAGGGCTATGAGAATTATATCCCCATAAGACTAAAGGATTCGCTCAATACAATTCTTTTAAGAATTGAAACACGTGGCAAAGCTGACTATGAGTTTGTAAACAAGCTTCAGGATTCAATTACTATAAAGCCGCTTTATCCTGAAAAGGTTGAACCTGTTGATTCTTCAAACGGTATTTCACCTGTTAAGTACTCGGAAACGGTGACAGCAGAGGAGTTTTTTACCCTTTTCGCAAAGCTTGCAAAGGTAAATCCTATCAGAGATGAGGGTATTATTAAAGCGTTTGAAAGCTTAGGGTATGACAAAACTACCGGCGAATTTTCGTACATCTCTTTGACGGAAGAGCAGAAAGCTGCACTTGAAAGGGGCAGAGAGCTTGCTTTTAATGAGATTAAAGCTTCAAAAAGAAGCGATAAAAATATAGTCCGTAATAACGGTTGGCTGTCTATAATTGGCGGAGTGGGAACATATGGTAACGATTATATTCAGAGAGCATCAACTGCTTACAGCGGTTGGGGTGCAAATATCGTTCAGGACAGTGCTTATGCGGTTGCATTTACCGACTCCGATTGGAATGTTCTTTTAAATGAGAATACATATAAGCTTCACATTGAAAAGGACGGTTATCCTCATGCGGCGGTTTTCTGGTCAATTACACTTTACGGTGAACCGAGTAAATATCCTGTTTCTAATAAGATTGACCGTTTCGCAATCAATACTTATGATGTTGAAAGCGGTACGGTTGAGAAGAACGAAGATGGTTCGCTTGATATTTATATTTCAAAGAATGAACCGACAGATGAACATAAACGTAAAAATTGGCTGCCTGCACCGACTGAGGAGAAAAATTATTCTCTGAGTATCAGAATTTATTACCCCGATGAGCTTACAATTGAGGGTAAATGGACACCACCGACAATAACAAAAATCTGAAAATTACAATGAAGTGTTAAAGGTTTATCTGAAAAAGTGTTCGGATTTTTTTGGATAAACCTTTAAAGTTAGGAGAGATATAAAATGTCTGTGAAAGAATTTAAATTTAACACAGAATTTAAAGAGGCTTCCGAATATACAAAAACGTATAACAGAAGTGTTGCGGATAAATTCGGTATAAACCTTGATGATGCAATTAACGAAGAGGTTAAGATTGCAAACAGAAACAAAATTCTTAATCTTGACGATGTTGAAATAATTGACGATAACGGCAATGTTGTATGGAAGTCAGAGCCTTATTATTTTTATAAAAACAAGGCTGTTGCCAAAACGATTAATCCGAGCTTGTGGTTTAACGGTAAAGCAAATTTTGCAGCCGGTGTTTTCGAGGTAGTTAAGGGTAAAATCTACCAGATAAGAGGAATTGATATTGCCAATCTCACACTTGTAAGAAGTAAAACAGGTTGGATTGTTATAGATGTTACTACTTATGTTGAAACAGCGAGAGCCGCAATAAAATATGCAGGAGAAGCACTCGGCGAGAATATAAAGGATAACATAAGAGCGATAATCATAAGTCACTCACACGGAGATCACTTTGGGGGCTTAAAGGGTGTTGTTGACGAGAAAGCTGTCGGCAGAGCGGAAGACGGTAAAATCCCGATTTTCGTGCCGGCAGGTTTCGACGAAGAAACAGTAAAGGAAAATGTATTTGCAGGAACGGCTATGTTCCACAGAGCCAACTATCAGTTTGGACATGATCTTGAACCGGGAGTACACGGAAGAGTTTCGGTTGGACTTGGACTCAGTTTCGGAAAAGGTGTTATGTCATATATTCGCCCGACAAACTTCATAACGGAGGACACAACGATAGTTATTGACGGCTTAGAGGTTGAATTCCAGCTCACTCCAGGCACAGAAGCTCCTGCTGAGATGAATAACTATTTCCCCGAATACAGAGCATTCTGGGCAGCTGAAAACTGCACAGGTACACTTCACAATCTTTACCCTATCCGTGGAGCACAGCTGCGTGACAGTGCTGCATGGTGGAGATTTACAGAAATTGCACTTGAGAAATACGGCAAGAAATCCGATGTGGTCTTCCAGTCGCATAACTGGCCTCATGCCAATACGCCCGAAAACCCGAATGCAGTTGAGGAATTTCTCAGAAACAATGCAGCGGTTTATAAATTTATTCACGACAGAACACTGCTTTATGCTAATATCGGAAAAACCGCAAAGCAAACGGCAAAGCTCATTAAGCTTCCCGAAAAGCTTGAAAAGGTTTGGTACACAAGACCTTATTATGGTTCTATAGAGATAAATTCAAGAGCTGTTTATGAGAAATATCTCGGTTTCTTTGTCGGAAATCCAACGGATATTAATCCGCTTACCGAGCTTGAAGAGGCAAAACAGTTTGTTGAGTATGTCGGTTCTGAGGAGAGAGTTCTTGAGCTGGCTATAGCAGATTTTGAAAAGGGCAATTATCAGAAAGCTGCAAAGGCTGCGAGTTATGTTGTTTATGTGAATCCCGAAAATAAACAGGCACGATATTTGCAGGCTGATGCTTTTGAACAGCTTGGGTATCAATCAGAGCCGAGCATATGGAGAAACGCTTACCTTACAGGTGCACGTGAGCTTCGATTTGGTACAAGAGTTCTTCCCGATAAGAGAGAGGAATCGGGAAAAAGTGATCTTATTGCTAATATGACGCCGAGAATGTTTCTTGACTATCTTGGAATTGTAGTAAATGGAGATAAGATTGCAGATGACGATATTCGTTTCAGACTGCTTGTTGTTGACCCGGAAAAGATTGGTGATGTCGATTATCTCGGTAAAAAATCACCACTTGTTGACGAATTTGCCGTACATATTTATCACGGAACTATTCTTTACTATGAAGGACATACAGACGAGGAACTGCCGTATGTCATCTCGCCCGAAAAGGTTCTTCCGGCACTTACAGGCGGTCATCTTGAAAAGGTGAAGTCTTTCATTGATACAAATGCGATTGAGATACTCGAAAAGATTAACAGTGCAGTTGTTAATCTTTCTTCTTACAGTTCTTTCCCTCTTATTGAACCTAATACGATTAATGAGATTATTTAAGAGTGAAACAATTTACCGTGAAGATTATGCAAACGGAAATTCAACTATAGACAATTCTTTGTTTTAGCGTAGGTTTGAACGAAGCGAACAGCAAGATCAGTACACCGATAACGGCATAATATTCCATAGAAAACGGCAAGCAAGATAATTCCTGCTTGCCGTTTTTGCACGGTATGGGTATTTTAAAGAAAAAAGCTTGATATATACTCAAAATCTAAAAGATTTGGCATTTTAAAGTTTGGTCAAGCTTTTCAAAGCTTGCGGGCGGCGGAACACCCCAAGAAGCCGAGCCGTAGGCGAAAGCTGATTGGGAGGTGTTCCTAGTGGTCTTGCACCAGCAGGGGCAGATCCCTGCTCGCTGACAGAACAAACTATAGAAGAAAAATAAACTTCCCTCAGCGAAACCGAACAAACTATCAAAGAACATAAAATAAAAAACTGGTAACTATTCAGTGCCTATCAAAAAAGCATAAATTTATCAAATAAAGTATAGATATAAGTAACGAGATATGATATAATAAAAACATAGATGGAGGTGGGGAAAATGCCGGAAGCAAAAGAAATTATTGACTATTTGATAAATCAAAATGCTGAACTAATTGCCCAGGTAGAAAGTTTAACAGACACTGTAAATAAACTTAATGAAACAATAAGAGAACTGAGAGAGCAATTAGGAAAGAACTCCGGTAATAGTTCAAAACCACCTTCAAGTGACGGATTGAAAAAGAAGCCGGTGAAAAAAGACAGAAGTCTGCGAAAGAAAAGCGGAAAAAATCCCGGTGGTCAAGAAGGACATACAGGAAGCTATCTTAGTGTACTGTCTGAAGCTGATGTTGTAGAAAAGCATATGCATAATGACTGCGAATCTTGTCCACATCGTGCAGAGTGCATGGCTAAGGCTTGCGTAAAAGAAACTCGTCATGTAATAGATACAGTTGTAGAAGTACAGATAACAGCACATGAGAAGTTATCTGTAAAAGAGTGCCTTCTTTGTGGTAAAGCAAAAGAGGGTGAGTTTCCTGCATCTATAAAATCCAATGTACAGTATGGAGATAATTTAACGGCATTGGTTGTAGCGTTTAACACAGTAGGTGCTGTAAGCATAAACAGAACACATGAGATACTGAGTAGCGTTTTTAATATACCGTTGTCCACTGGTACTGTAAAGAATATGGTTACACGATGTGCAGAAAAGGTAAAACCGACAATTGAAATGATAAGACAAAAGCTGTCCGATTCTTACTTGATTCATTGTGATGAAACGGGAACTCGTGTTGACGGCAAAACGAACTGGGTTCATAACGCTTCAAATGCACTTTATACATATATGACAATTAATGTAAAACGTGGATATGAAGGCATAAAAGCAGCAAATATACTTCCGGAGTACAAAGGAATAATTATTCATGATTGTTGGGAATCCTATTGGAAATTCTCAGATGTAACGCATGGGGTTTGCTGTGCTCATTTGCTTAGAGAGCTTAACGGAGTTGAAGAAAATCACCCGGAACAAACTTGGGCAACAGAGTTTAAAAAGTTGCTGTTAAAGATGAAAAAAGCAAAAGAAAAAGCAATAGCACATGGAAAATCATCATTAAGCAAGTCATCTGTTTGGGTTTACAAAAAGCGGTATGATGAAATACTTCAAACTGCATATGAAGAAAATCCATTGCCGCAAACAGAAAAAGGGAAACGGGGTAAACCTAAGAAAGGCAAGGTTCTAAGTCTAATTGACAGACTTAGAAAATACAAGGGAGCAGTCTGCCTTTTTTTAGAAAACCTTTTTGTACCTTTTGATAACAATCAAGCGGAACGTGATATTAGAAATATAAAGGTTAAAACCAAGGTTTCCGGTTGTTTCAGAAGCATGGAAGGTGCTACAGAATATTTAACTTTGATGTCTTATGTTGGCACTGCTCGTAAGCATGGTATTAACCTGTAACGTTCGATCTTTAGGGGGGTAAAGTCGATAAAAATGGCTTAACCATCGAAAAAAACTTGAATTTTAACACACCCTAATATGGATAATATTTAG
>CADCHW010000020.1:0-6521 GCA_902801245.1 uncultured Ruminococcus sp. | reverse complement strand
AATATGGATAATATTTAGGGGTGTTATTTTTAAAACTTTTGGCTTTGTTATCGGAAGAATCAAGGATATACTCCCTAATTGACGAACGTTACAGATTAACTATTTTAAAGCTATTAAACTTGCTGTTTTAGGTACTCCTGAATCTATATTTCAATAGGGGCACTGAATAGTTACTAAAAAAGTAAAAATCCTCCCAACGCTTTTACACGAGGGGAGAATTTTTAAAATATGTAGGAGAAATTTATTTTTTCTTGTCTTCTTTTTTGTCTTTCTTATCCTTGGTATCTTTCTTATCGCTTGCCTTTTTCTCGGTAACAACAAAGGAGAGTGCCCATTTCTTAAGGCGAATCTTAGTTCTGTCCGCACCTGTTTCGATAACCATAGATTCCGTGTCGTCGTTAATGCTGACAACTCTTCCGACAATACCGCCGATAGTTATAATCTCGTCACCGATTTCGAGATTATTTCTCATATTCTCTTCTTCTTTTTGTTTTTTCGACTGCGGTCTTATCAGAATGAAATAGAACGCAACCATAATAATTACAGTTGTAATTATAAGTTGTATTGAGCCTGTGCCTTGATCCATTTTACAACTTCCTTTCTCTTTTCCTTCATAAAAAATATTATAACATTATTTTCCGAAGAATGCAACGGATATTTTAAATTCTTTTTCCAAGATTATCGATATTTTCACGGTAAAATTGATTAAAAGTATCATTGTCGAGAGCTTCACGGATTTTCTCCAGCAGGTTATTGTAAAAATAGAGGTTGTGAAGAACAGCAAGCCGCATTGCAAGCATTTCACCACTTTTGAAAAGATGTCGGATATATGCCCTTGTAAAGTTCCTGCAAACAGGGCAGCCGCACTTCGGGTCAATCGGACTTTTGTCAAGAGAATATTTTGAATTGAGCATATTACGGCAGCCGTCCCAAGTAAAGACGTGAGCGTGACGTGCATTTCTCGACGGCATAACGCAATCGAAAATATCGATACCCCTTGCCACACTTTCGAGAATATTCGCAGGAGTTCCCACACCCATAAGGTAGCGAGGTCTGTCCTTAGGCATAAACGGTTCAACGGTTTCGATAATGTCGTACATATCCTCGGTACTTTCACCGACCGCAAGACCGCCGATAGCGTAGCCGGGGAGGTCAAGCTCGGCTATCTGCTTCATATGATTGATTCTCAAATCCTTGTATGTGCTTCCCTGATTGATTCCGAACAGCAGCTGTTCACGGTTGATAGTATCGTCAAGGGAGTTAAGGCGAGCCATTTCGGCTTTACATCTGACAAGCCAGCGATATGTTCTGTCGCAGCTGTCCTTTGTGTACTTGTATTCGGCAGGGTTCTCGATACATTCGTCAAAAGCCATAGCAATTGTAGAGCCTAAGTTTGACTGTATCTGCATACTCTCTTCGGGTCCCATAAAAATTCTATGACCGTCAATATGCGATGCGAATGTAACGCCCTCTTCCTTGATGTTTCTGAGCTTTGCAAGCGAAAATACCTGAAAACCGCCGCTGTCGGTGAGAATGGGACCGTCCCAGCGAGTGAACTTATGAATACCGCCGAGAGCTTTGACGTTCTTGTCACCGGGTCGCAGGTGCAGATGATACGTATTGCACAGCTGAACCTGACATTTTATTTCTTTCAAATCAAGTGCGGAAACAGCACCCTTAATAGCACCGCAGGTGGCAACGTTCATAAAAGCAGGTGTCTGAACAGTACCGTGAACAGTTTCAAACTCACCACGTCTTGCAGCACCGCATTGTTTTTTCAAAGTGAATTTAGACATTTCAGTCCTCCGTTCATTAAAAAGCTACGATTCAATTTTACCATAATTACTGTCTGATTTCAAGCTATATTTTTCCGAGTGGGGCAACGTTCGGAGAAAACATACATAACACGTGTTGACGAAATACGTACTGTTTGATATAATAATATTAAGGTGGTGACAAGAGTGACATTTAAAGAAGTAGAAAAGATAATAAAAGATGACGGCTGGTATTTTGTAGGAGCAAGAGGTTCGCACTTTAAATACAAGCACCCCAGTAAAAAAGGCAGTGTCATCTTGCCAAACCACAAAGGCGACATTCCAAAAGGAACTTTGATTTCAATATTCAAGCAGGCAGGGCTAAAATAAACCCTCATTCTGCACATAATAAAAGGAGCGTGTTATTTGTGTTATCTATATATCCTGCGTGTTTTTACAAAGAGAAAGAGGGCGGATATTCGGTAATTTTTCCTGTTCTCGGCATTGCTACCTGCGGTGATACTTTCGAGGAAGCTATGACAATGGCAGTCGATTGTCTTGCCGGCTATCTGTACGAAGCAAAGATAGATAATGAAGAAATTCCGAATCCGCCTAAAGCGGAAGATATTGATATTAATGCGGAGTATGATGAATACGAAAGTGCATTTATGAATTTTGTGACAGTTGATGTCGATGAATACGCAAAAAAGCATTTTGAAAAATCAGTAAAGAAAACCCTTACAATACCCTCTTGGCTCAACGATTTGGCAATTAAAGAAGGTATCAACTTCTCTCAGGTTTTGCAGAACGCTTTAAAAGAACAGCTTCACGTTTAACAATTTTTCAAAGGAGAACTTAAAAATGATTAACAAATACATTTTCGGCAAGCCGTTTGAAACGAATGCCGTACAGAACGATATCCACGAATCCTCCGGAAAAATCGGATATGTCACCGTAAGCGAGGACGGTTCGGAAATTTCGTACACCCTCGGCAAAAACGATAAGGTCTACGGACTGGGAGAAGCTGTCCGAGGTATCAACAAGCGTGGCTGGATTTACGAAACCTACTGTTCCGACGACCCTATGCACACCGAAACAAAGCGTTCGCTTTACGGTGGACACCCGTTTATTATCGTTGACGGGGAAGAGGTGTTCGGAATATTTGTGGACTATCCCGACAGAGTAACTTTCGATATAGGCTATACAAACGTAAACTCTCTGAATATCAAAGTCGGCGAGCCGAACTACAAGCTTTACATCATTGACGGCGATACTCCTCTTGATATCGTTAAAAGCTTCCGTCACCTTATCGGCAGAAGTTACATAGCACCGTTCTGGTCTTTCGGTTTTCAGCAGAGCCGCTGGAGCTACAACACAAGCAAGGACGTTCGGAATGTTATCGATAACTACCGCCAAAACGATTTCCCGATAGATGCCGTTTACCTCGACATAGACTATATGGACAGCTTCAAGGATTTCACCGTAAGCGATGAGAGATTTCCCGATTTTGCGGAATTTGTGAAGTCCGTCAAAGACGATAACATTCACCTTGTGCCGATTATAGACGCAGGTATTAAAATTGAAAACGGCTACAACGTTTACGAAGAGGGCAGGGATAACAATTATTTCTGCAAGGATAAGAACGGCAAGGACTTCATAGCCGCAGTGTGGCCGGGCAAGGTTTGCTTCCCCGATTTTCTTAACAGCAAGGCAGCGGAGTGGTTCGGTATGAAGTACAAAATCCTCACCGATTTGGGAATTGACGGCTTCTGGAACGATATGAACGAGCCTGCAATTTTTTATTCCGAAACAGGTCTTGAAAAGGCTTTTGAAAAGATTGCTTCGTATAAGGGAAAAAATATCGGTGTGTATGATTTCTTCGGATTGAAAGATACCGTTCTCGGATTGTCAAACAGCTATGACGATTATTCAGGTATGTATCATAATGTTGACGGAGAAATAATCTGTCATAATAAGATTCATAATATTTATGGGTACAATATGACAAAATCCGCTTCTGATGCTTTTAAGAAAATCGAACCCGACAAGAATATTTTGATGTTCTCACGAGCTTCTTATATCGGTATGCACCGTTACAGCGGTATTTGGATGGGGGATAACCAGTCTTGGTGGTCGCATATCAAGCTTAATTTGCAAATGCTTCCGTCATTGAATATGTGCGGCTTTCTGTATACAGGTGCGGATATGGTAGGCTTCGGCGACAACTGCACGGAGGAGCTTGCACTTCGCTGGCTTGCCCTTGGAATTTTCAATCCGCTTATGCGTAATCATTCAGCACTCGGCACTAGGAATCAGGAGTTCTATCGTTTTGAAAACAGAACGGCTTTCAGAAATCTTTTAAAACTCCGCTATGCACTTATTCCATATCTCTACAGCGAGTATGTAAAATCGGTCGAGAATAACGATATGATGTTCAAGCCGCTTGCTTTCGAGTACAGAGGTGACAAGTTTGCAGCGGCAGTCGAAGACCAGCTTATGGTCGGCGAGTACATTATGATTGCTCCTGTTTACGAGCCCAACGCTATAGGCAGGTCGGTATACGTTCCCGAAGAAGATATGCTTGCGGTACATTTCAAATCGGAGAACGACTACATAATTGAACACTATTCAAAGGGACATCACTTTGTTGAAATCCCGAATGACGAGGTTGTAATTTTTATTCGCAAGGGTAAGGCATTGCCGCTTGTGAACTCGGGGGATTGTACGGCTAATCTCGATTATTCCACATTGCATTTTATCGGAAATACCGAAAGTAACTTCGAGTATACGATATATGTTGAGAGCGGAGTTAAAGAGGGAGAGAGCATTGTTGAGAAGAAAACGATTAAAAATAAATACACATTAAAATAAAGTGAGGTGTACAATATGAGAAGAGCAGACAGAGAAGTTAAAAACTTCAACGAGATAGTAGAAATTCTTGAAAAGTGCGATGTGTGCCGCCTTGCCCTCAACGATAAGGATTACCCATACATAGTTCCTCTGAACTTCGGTATGACAGTCGAGAACGGTATTGTCACACTGTACTTTCACAGTGCATTAGAGGGTACTAAGCTTGACCTTATCCGCCGTGACAACAGAGCTTCATTTGAAGCAGACTGTGAGCACGCACTTGTTACGGTTGAAAAAACCGGAAGCTGTACAATGAATTATAAAAGCGTAATCGGCAGAGGTTTTATCGAGTTTGTTCCCGATGAGGAGAAATTCGCCGCCCTGAAAATTCTTATGAAGCATTATCATAAGGAAGATTTTCCTTTTAACGAAAATGTTGTTCCGAGAACAGCCGTTTTCAAAATGACAGTCACCGAGATGACAGGGAAGAAGCGGCTGAAAATTGTGTGAGGTGACAATATGCTTTTCAATGAGAAATACGGAATATCTCACATCAGCTACAGCACAGGCAGAATCATAATAGAATATGCGGACAATGAATACTCCGAAGACGAAACGGACAGCCTGCAAGGCTTGATAAGGGGTTTTTCAAAGCTTATCGGCGGTGAGCGTGAAAGTTTGGGAATGATGCAGTATAAAATTACAAATTCGCCGTATGAGTTTGTAATCCAGTGGGATACGATGTACGGTATAGTAATAGTAGTTGAGGATATGCGTATGATAGACGAGATTGTGGGATATATTAAGAATGCGATTTATGATATTAACTACAAAATGCTATATAATGCGTAATTGATGTATAGGGCGGTGTTTTTTTCGAGAAGAGTTTTTGAATAGGCTATAATTATACTTGTAAATAAAAATACGGTGAATGATATACACCTGCTGTATTTAATAAAATCACAGAAATTCATTAATTTTTACTTGACATAGTATTATTTTTGTGTTATTATTATAAAGTGATATTTTTACGTTGTTTGACCTAAATAATTTTGATAGAAAGAACGTGATAATATGAAAAAAATCCCGACTTGCAGGTGGGTCATAAACGATTAAAAAACGACGTATTTACGTGATACGATTTGCTTAAAACGAGTTTTTTGGGAAATAGAAAATTTCATTTCCGCTAATTATATCGATTTTTGTTGCATAGACACAATGTTTCTATGACCCTTGTGCAAGTCCGGATTGTATGAAAAAACATACGGCTTTATTAAGCGGTATTTTGGCAATAGGTATTTTATTAACCTCAACAGCCTTTAACATTTCTGCAAGCGGACATACAACCACAGAACCCTCGGAATCGACAGGCAAGACAGTAACATTAACCTACGGTGATGTTGACAATGACGGATACATAAACTCCGCCGACAGCTTATTGGTGCTTAGAAACAGTGTAGGCTTGAAGTGGTTTGACGATAATCAAAAAATTATTGCAGATGTTGATGAAGATAAAAAAAGTAACCTCGGCAGACGCTCTTGAAATTCTTCGCTATTCGGTAAAACTTAAAACAACAGGTAAAAGAGGACAAAAAATCACATTAACCGAAACTGTTCATGCACACACATGGGTTGAACACACAACTACACAGCGTGTAAAAGTAAAAGACGGTACAGATACAGACGTAGCAAGCACAATCACAACCGATCCGGAAGTACACACATACGAAATCCTATATGGAAAATGTGAAGGCTGCGGTGAAACAATTATCGCACTTATATGGGATCTGAATAAAGGTAGAGTGAATACTGAAGAAGCTAAGGAACTGTTTCAAAATAAATTAAACAATTTACAAAAAATATATAGCTATTTTTAAAAGAATAGGGTATAATATCTGTAGACATATGGGAGGGTCT
>CADCHW010000019.1 GCA_902801245.1 uncultured Ruminococcus sp. | reverse complement strand
CAGGACTTCAAAATGCATGCCCACAATGCGGATATTATTGACTTGATATTGAGAAGTGTTTCGCTGCTGCTCCTAGAGGACTCACAAGAAACAGGAATAGATAATTGTGGTAGCGGAATCCAAAGCGCTATCTTTTTTGCAATTTCTATAGCGCTGGCCATAACAGATAATTGCAATTATTTAATTGGCGTTGAAGAGCCGGAACTAAACATGCATCCACAAGCTCAACGCCAGCTTATAGAAGCCTTGAAAGAAGAAAAGAATTATCCACGAACACAATTCGTGCTTACAACACATTCAACCGTTATCATAGATCGACTAGGACACGAAGCAATTGCATTATGTCGGAAAAAAAGAGGCGAAAAAAGAGATGTAGTTACTTGTATTACCCAAACTGGTCAGGATTTTATGGAAAGATATGGTATAGAAGAAGAACGCTACTATAGCTTTTTTGATTTTAAGAACAGTGACTTCTTTTTTAGCAATTTTATTATTATTACTGAAAGTACAAATGATTGTAAGGTTGTTCAACACTTGCTCGAGAAAAGTGGTGTAGATATCGAAGCATTAGGAATCTCGCTCATACCTTTAAATGGCGAGAAAAGCATTAAGTATCCTTATGCAATTTCTTGTGAGCTTAAGATACCGTTTCTTTGTGTTGTAGATAGAGATGTTTTTCAACCTTATAAAGAGGATTCTAGAGAAAGCAGTTTGAACGCAGAAGGCATTCCAGAATACAAGGACGAATTAAAAAAAGGGGCTCCTATATTAGATTTAATAGATGAACGGGATAAAAAAGACCTCATGATATCTTTCCGTAATAGTAAGTATAAGGAGGGTCTTACTATCCTTGAAAAGTACAATATTATTTCTATGAAATATGCGCTTGAGGTGGATCTGGTGACCTGTGCATCATACTGTACTGGCTTTTATAATGTGCTGAATGTGCCACCAGAGAAACAAAATAGAAGTCATTTGCTAAAATGTAAAGGAAATGTAATAAAAAAATACTCCATTATAACAAAGGTAATAGATGAACAAGGAACAAAGAATTTACCGACTTCGTACAGACATATTATCAATTATGTGAAGGAACATGTTACGAAGTAAATCCACCAAAAACGATCATTATGAAAAGAAAGGCAGAGTTAAACTTTAATTTCCATGAGCTTTTATGTAAAGAAAGACCTGCGAGATATATATAATACTGCCAAAAAGAACCGTCCCCAGTGACAATAAGGAGCCGGCTTGACCGGCTTTTCTCGTGCTTTGGAAAAGATTGAAAGTATGGTAAAATCAGTGCGGCAGTATGACCAGATTTAAAGGAGATTATTTATGAAGGGAATCGTTCTTGCCGGAGGCGCCGGCACAAGGCTTTATCCGCTTACAAGAGTTACATCAAAACAGCTTTTACCTATCTACGATAAACCGATGATCTATTATCCGCTCAGCACACTTATGCTTGCGGGTATCAAAGATATACTCATCATCTCAACACCTGAAGACACCCCAAGATTTGAAGCACTCCTGGGGGATGGCTCCCACTTCGGAATATCGCTTTCATATAAGGTACAGCCTAGTCCTGACGGACTGGCACAGGCATTTATCCTTGGCGAAGAATTCCTAGATGGTGAAGCCGGCGCAATGGTGCTGGGTGATAACATCTTCTATGGCAGAGGCTTCGGAAAGATGCTTAAAGATGCTGTAGCGAATGCAGAGGAAAATGGCAGGGCAACAGTCTTCGGATACTATGTCCCGGATCCTGAAAGATTCGGAATAGTTGAGTTTGATGAAAACTGGAAAGCTATCAGCATCGAGGAGAAGCCAAAAGAGCCTAAGAGCAATTACGCTGTTACAGGCCTCTACTTCTACCCGGGAGATGTAAGCAAGAGAGCAAATATGGTCAAACCGTCGGCTAGAGGAGAACTTGAGATCACAACACTCAACGAGATGTATCTCAACGACGGCCTCCTGGACGTTAAACTTCTTGGCAGAGGATTCGCATGGCTCGATACAGGCACTATGGACAGCCTTCTTGAGGCAGCTGAATTCGTACAGATGGTCGAGAAGAGGCAAGGAATCAAAATCAGTGCTCCTGAGGAGATCGCCTATGCACAGGGATGGATAACTAAGGAAGAACTCCTTAAATCCGCAGAGGCATATGGAAAGAGCCCTTACGGCCTGCATCTTAAAGCGGTTGCAGATGGTAAGCTGAGATACTAGGAAGGGAAAACTGAAGATACATGAAAGTATTTGTTACCGGCGTCGGCGGACAGCTTGGTCACGACGTAATGAACGAACTCGCTAAGAGAGGCTACGAAGGTGTAGGCTCCGACATAAAACCGGAGTATTCGGGAGTACAGGACGGCAGCGCAGTTACCCGCGCACCGTACGTCGCGCTTGACATCACAGACAAGGAGTCTGTGATGGAAACTATCACTGAAATAAACCCGGATGTTATCGTTCACTGCGCGGCTTGGACAGCAGTGGATGCAGCAGAAGATGAGGAGAAGAAGCCTCTCGTGCATAAAATAAATGTTGAGGGCACACAGAACATGGCAGACGCTGCAAAGGCAGTTGCTCTTGTTAAAGACAGTAAAGACGAAGATCATCCTCAAATTGTAGGCTTTACAACAACTACGCTCGATCCTTTCACAGGCAAGTACAACGAAAGAGTTGGACGAAGCTATGAAGAAACAGACGGCATTGATGATTTAAGTCCTTACCTCAAGAAAGTTTACGGTCTCAGCAGTTCGACAACAGGTAAAATCGAGAGTGACCCAACAGCTGAACAGGACAGAAATCCGGGTGTAACCGAAGTAACATACAATGGAAAGACATACAAGTTTGACGGTTGGTATTATGCAGACGGTGTTAAGGTTTCTTCCGACTATACTTACGCAAACAGAATTACTGCAAATACTGAATTGACAGCAGGCTACAGAAGAATAGATGTAGATGAAAGCAAGGGTCTTACAGTAACTAAGAATGCAACAGAAAAGTATTTTGCTGATGGAACAAGCGAAGAAAGAGTTCGTTATGTAACTCAGGTAAATACTTATGGTTGCAGTGACACAGACTACAATATCAAGGACATTGCCATTATCTACATTAAGCCTTACAACGGCAATAGCTTTACAGACAGTGATATTGCTTCAATTGTTGAGGATGTTAAAACGAACAATGACGTAAAGGCACTTCTTGAGGACACAAATAAAAGAGAAACTACTGTAAAGACAATTTCCAACACAGATTCCTACAAAGGAATAGCTTATGCTTATGATGTTGTAATCACAGCAAGTGACGGTACTAAGTATGACGCTGATTTGTATGATCCGGACAGTGACAGCAATGAAGCAATTACTAAGATCAGAACTACTCAGATTGCACTTACCAATAAGAACAGAGTTCAGTTTGCTTTGGATCTTCCTTTGGAGTCTGTTCAGACAGGTAATAAGAATGCTGATATCATTGTAATTGCAGCAATGAATTATAATAACGAGTATATTGCAAGTGATAACTACATTCGTTACACAGCAGGCAACTAATTAAAATTAAGACCTAGGTCTTGAAAAACTTTGGAACGTCGAATTTTCGACGTTCCATTTTTATACTTATAATTGCATTACTCCCACATTCTCCGATACTCCCCGGGAGTAATTCCCTCAACTTTTTTAAACACCCTGTTAAAATAAGCTCCGTCCTCAATGCCGACTTCTCTTCCGACCTCCTCAACCGTAAGCTCCGAAAATCTCAACAACTGTTTAGCGTGGGTAATACGAACTTGGTCAAGATAAGACAGTAAAGTAATTCCAAACTGTTCTTTAAACACCCTTGTCAAATAAAACTTATTAATATAAAACTTTTCCGACAAATCATTAAGACAAATTTTTTCGGTATAATGTTCCTCAAGATGTTTCTTAACATTTTGCAGGGACTGTTTTTTTGCTCCAATACGAACGGTATTTTCCGGATGCCAGCTCTCTGCCATTATAAGTGTAAGAAGAGAAGTCAGTTTTTCATTTATTTTCATATCACGGATATAATCCTCAGACTCCGCAATGTTGAATATTTCTTTCAATACTTCCGAAAAATCAGAACTGCACTCAGGTGTAAAAGTAGGCAAGCCGCCACGCTCGGAGTACTTTTCGTAAATGCCGTTAGCGTTAAATCCATAAAAATGTACCCATTGAAGCGACCATAAATTCTCCTTAGAAGAACTGTGAGAATACGGTTTTCGACAGTCAATAAATACGCAGTTCCCTTTATTAAGAAAATAGTCCTTGTTGTCATAAATTAATTTTCCATTTCCGTCGGTAACAACAAAAAACAGAAACGAATTCAATCCCTCACGGCTGTTCACGTGTGGTTTTATTGCTGTAAGCTCTCCGACCTCCTGCAAGTGCAGCAAATTTGTTTTAGCAAAGTTTGACGGCGTGTATATAATTCTTTTTGATTTAACGGAGTTACCCTGAAATAGCGATTCCATAACAATTCACCTCTGAATTCATTATATCACAAAAGTCAATATTGTACAAGATTATATCAATATTGTGAATTGATTGAAATGATTATTTTTTGTAAAATATAAAATGTATAGTATAATTTTTGTAATATAAAATTGTTCTTTAATAGTGTAGAAGGAGTATTTAATATGAGTAAAGTAGCATTGATTACAGGAATTACAGGTCAGGACGGTTCGTACCTTGCTGAATTCCTTTTGGAAAAAGGTTATGAAGTCCACGGTATTACAAGACGTGCATCTATTTCAAACACAGCACGTATCGACCACTTAATCGCCGCAAATTCTATCACACTTCACGACGGTGATTTGTCCGATTCTTCCTCACTTATCCGTATTATCAGCCTTGTACAGCCCGATGAAATTTATAATTTGGCTGCACAGTCACACGTTCAGGTTTCGTTTGATGTTCCCGAATATTCGGGCGATGTTGACGCAATCGGTGTTCTTCGTGTGCTTGAAGCTGTCCGCATTCTGGGTCTTACTAAGAAAACTAAGGTTTATCAGGCATCTACTTCCGAGCTGTTCGGCAAGGTGGAGGAAGTTCCGCAGCGTGAAACAACTCCGTTCCACCCGTACAGTCCTTATGCTGTTGCAAAGCAGTATGGTTTCTGGATTACCAAGGAGTACCGTGAAGCTTACGGAATGTTCGCAGTAAACGGTATTCTCTTCAATCATGAATCCGAACGCCGTGGAGAGAACTTTGTTACTCGTAAAATCACACTTGCGGCAGGCAGAATTGCAGAGGGTCTGCAAGACCATTTGGAGCTTGGAAATATGGATTCTCTCCGTGACTGGGGTTATGCTAAGGATTACGTTGAATGTATGTGGCTTATTTTACAGCACGATACACCGGAGGATTTCGTTATCGCAACAGGTGAGCAGCATACAGTTCGTGATTTCACAGAAAAGGCATTTGCCGCTAACGGTATCACAGTTCGCTGGGAGGGAACAGGTCTTGACGAAAAAGGCTATGATGCGGAAACAGGTAAATTGATTGTCAGTGTAAATCCTGCTTGGTTCAGACCTACAGATGTTGATAACCTCTGGGGCGACCCGACTAAGGCTAAGACCGTTCTCGGCTGGAATCCGCAGAAGACAAGCTATGAAGAGCTTGTAAGAATTATGGCTGAACACGACCGTGAGCTTGCAAAGCGTGAGAAAGCATTGAAAAACGCAAACTAATTCTTACATATAGTATAGACTTTTTACTAAAAAGAGGTAACTAAAAAATGATGGAGAAAAATGCAAAAATTTATGTTGCAGGTCATAGAGGAATGGTTGGCTCTGCAATTGTCCGTGAACTTGAAAGACAGGGCTACACTAATATTATCACAAGAACTCACAAGGAACTTGACCTTTGCCGTCAGGCAGATGTTGAGAAGTTTTTCGCAGAGGAAAAACCCGAGTATGTGTTCCTTGCTGCCGCTAAAGTCGGAGGTATTGTTGCAAATCAGGAAGCACTTGCAGATTTTATGTATTACAATATGACACTTGAGATGAATGTTATTCATTCAGCTTACGAGAACGGCTGTAAAAAGCTTGAATTCCTCGGTTCAAGCTGTATCTATCCGAGAATGGCACCTCAGCCGATGAAAGAGAGCTGTCTTTTGACTTCCGAGCTTGAAAAGACTAATGAAGCGTATGCTCTCGCAAAGATTTCCGGATTGAAATACTGTGAGTTTCTTAATAAGCAGTATGGCACGGATTACATCAGCGTTATGCCGACTAATCTGTACGGACCTAACGACAACTACCACCCGACACACAGCCACGTTCTGCCGGCACTTATCCGCCGTTTTCATGAGGCGAAAGAGGCTAATACTCCGTATGTTACATGTTGGGGTGACGGTTCTCCGCTCCGTGAATTCCTCTATGTTGATGACCTCGCAAATCTCTGTGTATTCCTTATGAACAATTACAGCGGTGACGAAACCGTAAATGCAGGTACAGGCAAGGAACTTACTATCAAGGAGCTTACCGAACTTGTCGCAAAGGTAATAGGCTACACAGGCGAAATTCGCTGGGATACATCAAAGCCGAACGGTACACCGAGAAAGCTTCTTGATGTTTCAAAGGCTGCCAACCTCGGCTGGACTTACAAGACAGAATTGGAAGAGGGTATCCGACTTTCTTACGAGGATTTTCTCAATAATCAGATGAGAGCCGAAAGATAAATACATAGAAATCAGCCGCTGCAATCACTAAATAAATGCGGCGGCTTTTGACGATTGCAATTGCAAGGAGAATTGTTTATGAATATAGTTTTACTTTCGGGCGGTTCGGGCAAACGTCTGTGGCCGCTCTCCAATGATATAAGGTCTAAGCAGTTTATCAAAATTTTCAAGACAGAGGACGGTAATTATGAGTCTATGGTTCAGCGTGTTTACCGTCAGATTAAGAAGATAGACACAAATGCAAAGGTGACTATCGCAACTTCAAAAACACAGGTTTCCTCAATCTTTAATCAGCTTGGAGAAAATGTCGGAATATCCGTTGAGCCTTGCCGCCGTGATACATTCCCTGCAATTGCCTTGGCTACCGCTTATTTAGCCGATGTTCAAGGCGTTGATCCGGAAGAACCTGTTATCGTATGCCCGGTCGACCCTTATGTTGAGGACGATTATTTTGAAGCTTTAAAAGCACTCAGCGAGCAAGCCGAAAAGGGTGAAGCAAATCTTGTTTTAATGGGTATCGAACCGACATATCCCTCGGAGAAGTACGGTTATATTATCCCCGAAAGCAAGGATAATGTAAGCAGTGTTTCAACCTTTAAGGAAAAACCCGATATTAAGACTGCCGAAAATTACATCGCTCAGGGTGCATTATGGAACGGCGGTGTGTTTGCATATAAACTCAAATATGTTCTGAATAAGGCTCACGAGCTTATTGATTTCACGGACTATCAGGATTTGTTCAGTAAATACGACACACTCACAAAGATTTCATTTGACTACGCTGTCGTTGAGAAAGAGGACAAAATTCAGGTTATGCGTTTCTCGGGTGAGTGGAAAGACCTCGGAACATGGAACACCCTTACAGAAGCTATGGAAGAAAACTCTGTCGGCGATGCGATTATTAATGATAAGTGTGATAATGTTCATGTTATCAATGAGCTGAATGTTCCGGTTCTTGCAATGGGTTTGCATGATGTTGTTATCTCTGCAAGTCCCGAGGGAATTCTTGTTTCGGATAAGGAGCAGTCAAGCTACATAAAGCCTTATGTTGACGAAATAGACCAGCAGATAATGTTCGCCGAAAAGAGTTGGGGCAGTTTCAGAGTTTTAGATGTTGAAACAGAATGCCTTACGATTAAAGTAACTCTCAACGCAGGTCATAGTATGAACTATCACAGTCACAAAAACCGTGATGAAGTCTGGGTTGTTATCTCGGGTGAAGGCAGAACGATTGTTGACGGTATGGAGCAGGAAGTAAGTGTCGGTGATGTGATTACAATGCAGGCAGGCTGCCGTCATACAATTATTGCAGGTACAGAACTAAAGCTGATTGAAGTCCAACTGGGTAAGGAGATTTCCGTCAATGATAAACAAAAGTACTCACTCGAATATTAAGCCGTTTCTGTTAAAGCCGACCGGCAAGGATTATTTGTGGGGCGGAAGCCGCCTGAATGACGATTTCGATAAAAATATAGATATGTCGCCGCTTGCGGAAACGTGGGAGTGTTCAACGCATAAGGACGGTCCGAGTTATGTTGCAAGCGGAGAATTCATAGGAATGACGCTTGCACAGGTTCTCAAAGAACACCCCGAATTTCTGGGTACACACGGAAACGATAACGGCGAACTGCCGATTCTTATTAAGTTTATTGACGCAAAAAAAGACCTTTCCGTACAGGTTCACCCGAATGACGATTACGCACGTGAATTTGAGAACGGGCAGCTCGGCAAAACCGAAATGTGGTATGTATTAGATGCCGCACCGAATGCGAAGCTTGTTTACGGCTTGCATCACGATGTAGATAAAGAGGTATTCCGAAAAAGTATTGAAAACGGAACAGTCGAGAAATATCTGCAAAAAGTTCCTGTTAAAAAAGACGATTTGTTTTATATTGAAGCAGGAACAATTCATGCAATAGGCGAGGGTGCGTTGATTGCAGAGATTCAAGAAAGCTCAAATCTTACATACCGTCTGTATGATTATGACAGAGTTGATAAAAACGGCAAAAAACGAGAACTTCATATAGATAAAGCATTGAGAGTGGCGAATTTGAAAAGCAGTGCCGAGCCGAAACAGCCGCTGCGAGTTCTTAAATACAGACAAGGCTGTGCGTCTGAATTACTGTGCCGATGTAAATATTTTGAGGTTTACCGTATGCTTGTAAATACGGAACGCTGCCGTAAGCTTGTCGGTTATCAGGCGGATAGTATTTCATTCAGAGTACTATTGTGCATTAACGGCTGCGGTTCGGTGCAAACAGAGGACGGAGATTCCTTTGGATTTTTTAAAGGAGATTGTATATTTTTCCCTGCAAATTCTATGAAAATCAGAATTCACGGAAAAGCACAATTTCTTGATGTGAGAGGTTAGCGGACAACGTCCGCAGGAGAATCGCGTACCAACTTCTTGAGTACGGTGACTTTGTTTTTCGCATCAAAATTTTTTCAAAACGTAAAATAAAAACAGGAGTTTATGCTTATGGAAAATAAAATTAAGGAGCAGTATCAAATATGGGTTGAAAATGCTCATGCCGATACCGATGTTGTAGACGAACTTAACGCTATCGCAAACGATGAAGCGAAAATCGAGGACGCATTCTATCGTGACTTGGCTTTCGGAACAGGGGGCTTGCGAGGAGTTATCGGAGCAGGCACAAACCGAATGAATGTTCACACGGTTGCAAAGGCATCACAGGGACTTGCCGACTATGTTGTAAAGCATTTCGCACCCGAAGAGCGTAAAATCGCCGTTTCCTACGATTCAAGAATTAAGTCGGATTTGTTCGCACAGACAGCTTCGGGAGTATTTGCGGCTAACGGCATTAAGGTATATATATATTCTCAGCTTATGCCGACACCGTGTCTTTCTTTCGCCGTTCGCAAGCTTAATTGTGCCGCAGGAATTATGGTGACGGCTTCTCATAATCCGTCAAAGTATAACGGATACAAGGTGTACGGTTCGGACGGCTGTCAGATTACAACGGAAGCAGCGGACGAAATTCTTTCCGAAATTCAGAAACTTGATATTTTCGGGGACGTTAAAACTCTTTCTTTTGAAAAGGGCATAGAGAACGGTTTAATTGAATATATTTCGGAAGACGTTTATACAGCATTCGTTGAAGAGGTTAAGAAACAGAGCCTTGCAGACAATGATATAAACAAGGACGTTGCAATTGTATATTCACCGCTTAACGGTACGGGCTTGAAGCCTGTTCTGAGAACTCTTAAAGAGTCGGGTTATACAAATATAACCGTCGTAAAGGAACAGGAACAGCCCGACGGAAACTTCCCGACTTGTCCTTATCCGAATCCCGAGATGAAAGAGGCAATGTCACTCGGTGTTGAATACGCTAAGAAACATAATGCAGACTTGCTGCTTGCAACAGACCCAGACTGCGACCGTGTGGGAATAGCCGTTAAAAATTCAGAGGGCGAATACGTTCTGATTTCGGGTAATGAAGTAGGTCTGCTGCTGTTGGACTATATCTGTTCACGAAGAATTTCTCTCGGTACAATGCCGAACGACCCTGTATTCGTTAAGACAGTTGTTACAATAGATATGGCAGAGCGTGTTGCCGCAAAGTACGGTCTGAGAACGATTAATGTTCTTACGGGATTTAAATTTATCGGCGAGCAGATTGGTTTCTTGGAGGAGCAGGGCAAGGCTGATTCTTATGTGTTCGGATTTGAGGAAAGCTACGGTTATCTTTCGGGTTCTTATGTTCGTGATAAAGATGCCGTGGACGGTGCGTTCCTTATTTGCGAGATGTTCGCTTATTATGCAACACAGGGAATTTCTTTGATTGATAAGCTTAACGCTTTGTTTGACGAGTTTGGATATTGTTTGAATACTCTTCACTCTTATGAGTTTGAGGGTTCGGCAGGCTTTGCGAAAATGCAGAGTATAATGGAGAAATTCCACAGAGGATTAGATGTTATCGGCGGTAAAAAGGTGCGTGAAGTACTTGATTACTCAAAGGGGCTGGACGGCTTGCCTAAGTCCGATGTGTTGAAATTCCTGCTTGAAGATAACTGTTCGGTAGTTGTAAGACCGTCGGGAACAGAGCCGAAGCTTAAAACATACATCTCCGTAAGTGCCGCAACACATGCCGACGCTAAGATTCTGGAGAACAAAATCGTAGATGAATTAAGGGGATATTTCGCATAATGAAAACTATTGCGTTTTACATATCCGACCACGGTTTCGGACATATTATGCGAAACATATCTGTTATTGCGTATGTTTTGGAGCATACGGAAAATATAATTCTTTTAGTTAGCGGTAATGCACATATTGCCGCTGCTAAAGAATATATCGAAAAATATACAAATGCCGAAAATCTAAACAAACGTTTTATAACAATAGAGCAGCATACGGATATAGGATTTGCCTTGCAGTCGGGAACACTCCTTGTTGACTGGACGGAAACCGAGAAAAGAGTTCGTGAATATATAAGTGAATTTCCGAAATATATTAAGAACGCAAGAGAGATTTTCAGAAAGTATAAGGTTGATACTGTTGTATGCGATATAGTTCCGTGGGCATTGACGGCAGCCGGGGAAGAGGGGCTGCCGTCGTATCTTATGGCGAGTTTCACATGGGTGGAGCAGTACGAGCAAGATTTGCCGCCGGAGCTTGTTAAAGAATACCGGAAAGCTTATGACAGTGCGGACAACGTTATACTTTACGGGCTGCATACTCCGTTTGCAGAAAATACGTTCAAAAATTGTTATAAAGTAAGTCTTTGTGCAAGAACATTTCACAGCGATAAAGTTCGGGAAATTATAGAGCGATACGGCGATAAGCCGATAGTATTTATTTCAATCGGTATGAGCAATGACGGCATTAAGGGCATTATAGATGTCAGTGATTTGCCATACAGTTTTATTGTCACGGAGGGAGTCAACCTGACAGGCGAGAATGTTCATAAAATCTCGAAAACAATTGATAATACTCAAGATTATGTTATGGCAAGTGATTACTGCATTGCTAAAGCAGGTTGGACTACGATTTCGGAAATACTTATCGCCAAAAAGCCTATGGCATTACTCAGCCGTCCTGATGTTGCCGAGGACAGTATGTATATTGAGAAATTGATAAACGAAAATTTGGCGGTTGAAATTACTGTAGAAGAACTGAGGAATATTTCCGATGTTCTGAATAGAATAAAGAATATAACTCAAAGTCAAAATAACTATCAAGATGATACGGATAAAATCGCCGATATTATTTGCAGCAATGTTGTGAAGTGTATTTAATTTTCGAGTGAAGATATATTCAAAAATAAAAAGATTTACCCTTTTTAAAGCTTGACCAAACTTTAAAAGGGTAAATCTTTTTAGCTTTTGAGTGTAAATTAATATAAAACCGAAAGAAAAACAGACCCAATCAAAAGTACTGCACAAACTCCGGCAACTATTCTGATAAGTAATTTCCTTTTTTTCTCGTAACTCATTTTCATACTCCTCAATGAAACATCTGCCTGTTTATCTGTTCAAAATCTTTTCGCAGACTTCACCCTGATTCTTATAAATACTGTTTTGGGGAACATATCCTCTTACCATTGATAACGGATAAACATTAGTATTTCTTCCCAAAACCGTACCCGGATTAAGAACACTGTTGCAGCCGACTTCCGTATTGTCGCCGATAATAGCACCGAACTTCTTTCGGTTGGTGTCGAGTTTATCACCCTCAAAAAGAACAGTGACCATAGATTTATCCGATTTCAGATTAGATGTGATAACACCTGCACCCGTGTGGGATTTGTAACCCAAAACCGAATCGCCGATATAATTGTAATGGGGTGTCTGAACACAGTTGAAAAGGATAGAGCCTTTAAGCTCGGTTGAATTTCCGACAACGCTGTTTTCTCCGACAATGGCATTTCCTCTGATGAATGCACAGTGTCTTACCTCGGCATAGTCACAAATTATGAGCGGACCGTGCAAGTAAGCGGTAGGGGCAACGTTGGCTGTTTTCGCAACCCAGATATCCTCTCCGATTTTATCGAATTTATCTTCGGGGAGAGTTTTTCCGACTTCAAGAATAAAATCGGTGAGCTTCTCCAAAGCTTCCCAAGGATAAGTGATACTTTCAAAAAGCGGCTTTGCAATTGTTTGGTCAAAGTCGAGCAGATTCTTTGCAAAAAGTTTTTCTTGCATATAAAATATCTCCTGTTCATAGTTGTTGTAATAGAATACCTACTTTACAATATATATGACGAAATATACTCCCATTCTAAAAGATTTACCATTTTAAAGTTTCGCTCAAGCCTTTACAAAGGCTTGCGGTTTCCAAAGGCAGAGCCTTTGGTCGCTGACGGAACAAATTATCGTAGAAAATAAACTACCCTCAGCGAAACCGAATAAACTATAAATCAAAGCAACTCTTAAAATAATATCTTTCGGTAAAAATTAAAACAGGCAACAGCGTAGCGAATTGCCGGTCTAAGAAAGAAAAGTGTTAAAGCTTAACGCTTTCGAGTATAATTAACATACGGTATTCTGTACGGTTTAATTTCAAATTCAAATTTTTCACTTACTTCCTCCGTTGCCGTTGAAAAGGAAGATAACGGCATTCAGAGGGATAGAATAACAACAATCTAAAATATAAATTCATTTGTTTGTAATGTTCTCAACACTATTATTATAATACTCTTTTCAATATAATGCAAGATAAAAAAAGTCAATCAATTCAAAAAAATCAAAAATTAAATTATCTAATTTGTTTATATGCTGTTGTGTAATAAAATTGACATAAGGTCAAGTTCAATTTGTACTGTCATTTTGTTGTGTATAAATTTGCAATTAATTCACAATTAATGAAAAAATTTGTGATATAATTACATATAATACAATCGGCACTTTATAGAAGGACGGTGTAAATCTATGGATAATAAAATATCTGATTCAAAGACTAAAGAATTGTCAAAGAAAACGGTAAAAGAACTGGTAATCAACGAAGAAGAAAAAATCAAGGAGAATGATACCGGTAGGAAAGCCTTACAAAAGGAAATTTATACATTTCCCATTATATTTTTTGGGGCGGTAGTTTATTCTTTCGGTATGAACTGTTTTCTGCGTCCGCTTCATCTTTACTCCGGCGGAATGATGGGATTTGCACAGCTTATTCAGGAGTTTGTCACGAGGGCAGGTTTTACCTTTGACGGATTCAACATTTCAGGTGTAATTTACTATATTATGAATGTTCCGGCAATTCTGATTTCTTTAAAAACAATGCGTCGAAGATTTATTGCAAAAACATTGTTTGTGGTTACGTCTATAACGATTCTGCTTTCGGTTATTCCCATTCCCTCGGGTCCCGTGCTTGACGACAGAATAACAAATGCAATTATTGCCGGATTGATATGCGGTACGGGAATAGGCATAATTCTCAGAGGAGGAGCATGCGACGGAGGTATGAATATTATTGGAATGCTTCTCATAGCCAAAAGAGGAAAAGGCAGTGTCGGAAACATAGGACTTGTTACAAATATTGTATTGTATTCGATTATGCTGTTTATTTTTGACCCTGCAACGGTTATCTATTCACTTATATACGCTGTGTTTAATTCCATTGCTGTTGACCGAATTCACACTCAAAATATCGCAAGTCAGATAATAGTATTCACAAAGCTTAAGGATACTAAGGAAATGCAGGTTGATGTAATGGGCAAACTAAACAGAGGTATGACGGAAATTGATGCAAGCGGACTGTTTACCGGTGATGAAGTGAAAATTTTTATCATATTTGTGAGTAAATATGAGGTGAACAGACTTCGCAGAATAATAAAAAACCATGACGAGGATTCATTCATAGTCGAAACACCTGTTACAAGAATTGACGGTAATTTTGAGAAAAAAATTGCATAAGATTAAGCAAGATATTAAATAATATGTAAATTATTTAATAAAATTTTTCTCGACCTCTTGATTTATTGTTTAAAATGGTGTAAAATTATAAATGCAAAAAATTTGTTCGTTGTGCGGTTAGCTGTATCGAAAAAATAAGCAGTCGGCAAACAGTGATTATAATTTCGTCGCAGTAAAACATTCTGTTACTCTTAACTCCTAATTATTCCCTTATTATGCGGATAAACTTCCGACTGCTCAAAACCACAATTACGCATTACGAATTACGCATTAATTAACTTTGAGGTGAATTATGGCTACAGAATTGAAAATCAGAACAAAGAACCCCGATGTGTTCCTGCGTGTAAGAAAGGGACACTTCGCTACTATGCACAGCCACACAAATTACTTTATCGATGTGCATACTCAAAAAATGAGACTTTCAGAAGCAAAGGCAGTCGCTAAAGAGCTTGTAAGCAACTACCGTGCCCATACTATTATTGACAGTATTCTCTGCATTGACGGTATGGAGGTTATCGGAACGTGTTTCGCCGATGAACTCACTCAGGATAATTATCTTAATATGAACGCTCACCAAACAATTTATGTTATGTCACCGGAATTTATTTCGGGCGGTCAGATAGTTTTCCGTGACAACCTGATTCCTATGCTTTCCGGCAAAAATGTTCTTGTGCTTGCCGCATCAGTGACAACCGGTAAAAGTGCCCTTGCCGCTATGGACGCTATCAATTATTACGGCGGTAACGTTGTGGGTGTTGCATCTATTTTTGCGACTATTCCCGAGTGTGACGGTCACCCTGTTTACTCTGTTTTCGACCCTAACGATTTGGGCGATTATCAGAGTTATAAACCTAACCGCTGCCCAATTTGCGAACGTGGCGAGAAGATTGAAGCCTTGGTAAACAGCTTCGGTTATTCGGAGGTTTGATTTTTGCAAATGTACTTGTAAGCTTTTTACGGTTTGCAGGTACATTTTTTGTTGGTGCAAATCTTTTGCGTAATGTTTTCTTGTGTAGATAAAACTTGATAAATTCTTTCTGTTATGGTAAAATAGTATAATAAACATTGAAAGGAAGTTTTTGATATATGAAAATTCTCTTTATATGTTCGGGAAATACCTGTCGAAGTCCTATGGCTCAGGCTGTTTTTCAAAAAATTGCAGCGGAGAAAAATCTGAGTGTCGAGTGCAAAAGTGCGGGAATAGCTGCTTTCACAGGCTCGCCTGCAAGCGAAAATTCAGTGGCGGCATTACAGGAAATTGGCATTGACCTCTCCAATTTTCGCTCAACAAGTATCACCGCATTGATTCCTCGGCTCGATGAATTTGATTTGTTTGTTCCGATGACATATTCCCACGCTGTGGCACTTTTACAGTTGGGTGTTGAAAAAAAGAAAATCTATCTTTTTAATACAGATGTTTCCGACCCCTACGGAGGAGATTTGTCGGTTTACAGAGCAACCCGTGACGAACTTTTAAAGCAGCTTGATATACTTGCCGAATTTGTTGAAAACTATGAACATTAATGATATTACAATCGAAAAAATGACTGCCGAACATATTGACGGTCTTGTAAAAATCGAGAACGAATGCTTCTCAAAACCTTGGACGCACAGCGGATTTGAAAACGAACTCACAAACGATACGGCGAATTTCCTTGTTGCCGTGTACAATAAAATTGAGATAGGATATATCGGTTTTCATATTGTCTTAGATGAGGGGTATGTTGCGAATGTGGCTGTTCTTCCCGAGTTCAGAAAATGCGGCGTTGCCAGCGTTCTTCTGGAAAATGCCTTGAAAATCTGCCGTGAAAAAAATCTTGCATTCCTGTCGCTTGAAGTCAGAAAGTCCAACGAAAACGCAATATCTCTGTATAATAAATTCGGCTTTGAGATTGTGGGGGAGAGAAAGAATTTTTACACCACTCCGACAGAAAACGCATATATTATGACGCTTTACTTCACTTGATTGGAAGATACATATGTTTGAATACATAAAACAGCTTGAATCCACAAATACGAAATTCTACCCGATAGATATTTCCGAAATCTCCAATGCCGAAGAGCGAATGGGTTTTGAATTTCCCGAAAGTCTGAAAGCATTTTACAAAGAAATAGGTTACGGATTTTTCGGCAGCAATAAAAACTTCATAAACAGATTGATGTCCCCCGAGGATATAGCCGATTATGTGTGCGGTGCGGATATTTACGAATATGTAGATAAATCTTTTTACGGTGAAAACGAACTTGTGTTTTTTCATATCTCCGACGAGGATTTTCTTACAATCGTATATAAAGGCGAAAACAAGGGGAATATCCTATATTTCGGAGATAAAGTTGCCGATAATTTTCAAGAATTTATAAAGAAAATAATTAACATACCCGATTATTATATATAGAAAGCGGAGTACAGTATGAACAACATAAAAATTGCAAACGAAACAATTAAAATTATCTCCGACGGAAAATACACCGTTTCCGAAAAAACAATTGCTTTACCGAACCTTGACTATAAGGACGCACTTGTCTATTCACCCGAAAAGGGTAAAGAACTTCTGATATCCGATATATCCGAAAAGCCGAATGACAATCTGTGCAAAATATCCGTTGTAAATGAGGATTCTTTTCAGGCGGCAAGACGGTTTGAAAATCCGCTGGTGCTGAACTTTGCGAATGCTCATAATCCCTGCGGAGGGTTTCTGTTGGGTGCGAATGCTCAGGAAGAAGCGTTGTGCAGGTGCAGTACGCTTTATGTATCACTAAAGTCCGATAAAGCAGCGGAAATGTACAAGTACAACAATACACATTTAAGTACCGTTGAATCCAATTATATGATTCTATCAAAAAATGTCTGTGTTTTTCGCAATGAACAATGCCGGCTTCTGGAAGAGCCTTTCACGGCGGCAGTGATTACCGTTCCTGCTCCAAACAGAAACGGTTCGGCACTCTTAGTTCCCAAAAACAAAATAGCCGAAACAATGCTCGGAAGAATTCGCATTATGCTCAGAATTGCATTGAAGCACGGATATAAAAATATTGTTCTAGGTGCTTGGGGGTGCGGTGCATTCGGAAACAATCCGAATGATGTTTCCGATTATTTCAAGACTGTAATTATAAATGAAAAATCGGGGTTTTACTTTGATCAAATATGCTTTGCTGTTTACGGAAAACCCAACAGCAAAAATATTGTGTCGTTTCAAAATACGTTCAAAGATTATTTGTAAATATAAAATTATACTAACAAGCATTAAGGTTTACCGCTTTTCTTTCTTAGACAGGCAATTCGCTACGCTCTTGCCTGCTTTTATTTATGTCGGAAGATATTGCTTTTATGTTTGTTTTTTATTTTGCTGTTGATAGTTTGTTTAGTTTCGCTGAGGGTAGTTTGCTTTTCTTTGCAAGTTGGTTTCGTCAGCGAGCAGGGCTCTGCCCCTGCACCCCGCAAGCTTTAAAAAGCTTGACCAAACTTTAAAATGGTAAATCTTTTAGCTTTCCGGTATAAGAGTATATTTTTCGGAGTTCAATAAAAAGATAAATTGTTTGAATTACAGGTTTATATCACTGAATTGAATTATAAAAAAGAAATTAATTTGTGTCAATTTTACAAACTCAAAAAAATCGAAAAAAATTTTAAAAAAGGTGTTGACAAAACTTAGAAAATAGTGTATTATAATAACTGTCGCTGAGAGATACAGCGAACGG
>CADCHW010000018.1 GCA_902801245.1 uncultured Ruminococcus sp. | reverse complement strand
AAGAGTTTGTTCACAATTCATAATATCCAGTATCAGGGCAAATACGGCTGGGATTTGAACGAAGATGTAGTAGGTATTCCCGCACAGGACGGTGCTATTCTTGATCAGGACGGCAAGCTTAATATGATGAAGGGTGCTATTGTTTGCTCAACTAAGGTAAACACTGTTTCACCAAGCTATGCTCTTGAAATCAAAGACCCATGGTTCAGCCACGGATTAGATGCAGCTCTTAATCTTTTCCATTATAAGCTTTGCGGTATTCTCAACGGCATTGACAACGCAAGCTACGACCCTGCTACCGACTATCATCTCTATGCTAACTATACTGCTGATAATCTCTACGGCAAGAACGAATGCAAGAGAAGATTGCAGGAGCGTTTGAATCTCGACAGAAGAGAGGATATCCCGATTATCAGTATGGTTTCTCGTATGGTATCTCATAAGGGTCTTGACCTTGTTCGTGACGGTATCGACAATATTCTCCAGAACAATGACTGTCAGTTTGTAATTCTCGGTTCGGGCGACGCAGAGTATGAGGACTTCTTCAGAAATCTCCAGTGGAGATATCCGGGCAGAGTTTGCTCTTGCTTCGGATATGTAAACGAGCTTTCGAGAAAGATTTATTCGGGTTCGGATATTTTCCTTATGCCGTCAAAGAGTGAGCCTTGCGGACTTTCACAGATGATTGCTCTCCGCTATGGTACTATTCCGGTAGTAAGAGAAGTCGGCGGTTTGAAAGATTCTATCCACGACAGCCAAGACGGCAACGGCAACGGATTTACTTTCCGCAACTATGATACATGGGATATGGTAGGTGCTGTAAACCGTGCTATCGGCGGCTACTGGAACAGAGAAGGCTGGGTTAAGCTCATTTGGAGAGCTATGACCTCCGACTACAGCTGGGACAGATCCGCTAACGATTACATTAATGTTTACAATGATGCATTGCGTCAGCCGAATCCGTAATTTTTAATATTTTACATAAAAAACACAGGGTCGGGATAGATATGCTTTCCCGACCTTTTTATTTATAATATAAACAAAGAATCCGCTGTCATCTTATTATGATGACAGCGTGATTGTTATCTCTTCTAATACTGTTTTACTTCCAGTCGGTATAAAAATCTTCCTAGCCTCTCAATATATCTGCTGTTAAATCCGTTCCGTTTAACTCGTAATATACAATGTCGTTGTTTTTGTTGCATTTCACAGTAATATAACCGATACTGTCAATTTTTGTATCATAGAAATATCCGTTTTCCGGCGGTGATATTTCCTTGATAAGATTTCCGTTTAAATCGTAAATTAGAATTTTGTTTTGACTTATGTTTTTTCCTGCCATAATAACCAACTTATCACTATGCTTGTCATATGCCAAAAAATTTAGATTTGGAATCGAAAAGATTTTATCTTTTAATTTTATTCTGATATCATCGGTTATATCAAAACTCGAAAATATCTTTTCACCTGCTGCCTTTGTTCTGTCATAGTCGGTGCTGTAATATGAAAATATTGGTTTTGAATTAAAGCTGTAAAATGAATATAAATATTTATTACAATCCCTTGATATTATTAAAACTAACGACTTAGCATAGACAATATGTCTAAGATGATTTTTTACCTCAACCGAATATGACAATGAATTTTTATAAAGCCAAGAAACTTGATTATTGTTGTATTTTAATTTTGTTATATAGTATGATATAAATTCGTTATACCGTTCGGTTCTTAAGAGTTTCTTTTCCGAATATTCATACATTTTAGGAAAGTAATCGATAGCTTTGCTGCCAAGTATAATATTAGAAATCCCCTCTTCTGCGGAGTTACCGTAAATTGAATGTTCTCCTATAATTTTACCGCTTTCTGTTATGTATATCGGAATATCAAAATTATGCAAAGAGCCTATTGGAAGAACCTTTTCATCAAAACCCTTTATTGAACAAAGAGCTTTTACTCTGTTTGTTCTTTCATTACCTTTACTTGTATATATATACTGAATCATTTTAAGGACATTAAAGTGGTTAAAGTCATTTAGAGATGTTCCGCCGCTGTAATTAGTGTCATAAAGTCTTTGAATTTTTAATTGGTCGTATTGCTTAAAAAACTCAATGGCTTTATCAAATACTTCAAATCCGAGATCGTTCAAAAAGAAAAGTTGCCGAGAAATGTCAATATTTCTGCCCTCATACCAGCCGGCTTGTTCAAGAACATCTTTAACTTTTTGTTCATACATTCTTAAAACCTCCCAATCAATAAACAATCTCGAACAGAAAGATAAACTAATCACTGCACAATTACGAAGTATCATAGTTTTTTGCAGTTTTCAAATTGAACTCCGATAAGCTCTTCGTCAAATTCGGTATCTTTAAAGGTGCAGTTTTCAAATGTGGTATTTCCGAATTTGCAGTTTTTAAATGATACATTTTCAAATTCGCAGTTCACAAATGCGGTGTACTGAAATTTTGAATCATCAAACGAACATTTGATAATCTTAGAATCACAAATATTATTATATACAAATGTCGATTCCATAAACTCTGTTCTGAATGTGTCAAGCTCGTATATTGTACATAAATTAGATGTTATATTATTCCACTGTGATTTTCTCAGCGTGTTATTTTGGAAAAGACATTCATAAAACGAGCTTCCTCCAAAATTGGAATTGCTCAAATATACTTTCTTGAATGTGCAAACGTTAAAGTTTACACCGAGAAAAGCACCTCCGCCCAAATCGTACGGCGAAAAATCAAGATTATCAATGGTAGTATCTTCAACAAGAAGCTTGCATTTGCAGGATTCGTCACCGTTGTTGTATTTTGTATATCTCTCCAAATAAAGCGATAACTCCTCGTAAATATCTTCGACAACAGGCACATAGGGAGAAAGCAGAGTGTCTTTAAATTTTTTCACTTGACCTTTAGCCAATCTCCAAACTTGAAAATTGTTGTAGTCTGTTTTGTCTTCGTCATCGTGCATATAGAAAAGTCCGTAGCTGCCGTTGGTTACTTTTCCGACATTCTTAAAAAATCCGAAAAGCTCCTTAAAGTCCGTGCCCAAATGATTTGTAAATGTTGAAAACTCAACATAGTATTCACCGTTTTTAGCCTTTATTTCAATGCCGTAGTCAGATATTTTATCAAGCTCCTTTTGAACAAGAGGTATTACATATTCGTTATAAGAATCGCAGTATGGATTATAGTTGTCACGCAAAGTAATAAAACAATGTATTTCTACCATATTTTATACACTCCAATTTACAGTAATATTGTTAAAATAATTTTCAATTTCAAGCTCGTTCAGCCGCCATTCGTCATAGCCTTCGGCAGAGAGGTCGGAAAAGTCCCTTGAATAGAGGATATAATATCCGCCCGTGTCGTTGGGGTCGGGGAGAATTTTCACATAAAATCCGCTCATATCGCCACTTTTTACCAGACCTATTTTATTATACGGTATCATAAAATCACCTCAAAGCCTTTCAAAATCAACAGTGTTGATAATGCTGTAATTATCGCCGACAGCCCGATTAAGAATATTGACAGCATTGTTAAAAGCATTGGTAAACTCGGTTTTTTGTTTCTCACTGTCAAAACCGATATACGAAAATTCGGTGTTGCTGTTGACAAAAAGCTTTTCGTAAATCTCCTGAACCTTTACAAAAGCAGCCTTTACAGCACTTCGATTTTGAATTGATTTGTGGGGAAGTCTGTTATCAACAAAAAGACCCTCTTCGTCATAAAGCCACAGCGGAAAACAGCCGTATTCCAACTTAATTTTTATAGTTCTCATATCAATATAACACCCCGTCATAATATTGCAGCATTAAAAGCGTTACCTCGCTGTAATTAGGCTCGGCTTCGTAATAATCAAGATAAGTGTCCGTAATGGTATCGCTGATATTCTCCATAACCTCGTCTTTGATAACGGATTTTTTCTCTTTAAGAAATTTCTGAGTTTCCGCATCATAGCAGTAGTTGTCAAAAGATACTTTTTTATCTATAGCAATTTGTTTTGAATAACGTTCGTCATCTACACAATCATAGTAATCATTGTTTGTGTAATTCAAAACACTAAGATATCCCGAATATTTAAGCATATCGTTATCACTGTTGATACACGCAAGGTACGCAATAAAGTTTGCTTCGTCCTCGTAGATGTAACCTTTGAGGTGAGAAAGTTCGTGTGCGATAACCTCGGGAGTATATGTTGTTGATGTGTAAGTATTATAATTTGCTTCCATTGTAAACGGAAAATATACCCCGATAATTCCCGACTGATACATAAAGTACGAACCCATTACAGGCTTTGCGTTCGGATAATAGCCGTTAAGTCTGGGGAACTCGTCGGAAAGATTATTAAGTGCCGTTTTGACATCTTTGCTTACGTCACCGTCGTAAATCACATAACCGTTTTCGTCACGTTCCATTTTCTCCGAAAGATTGTTGCATTGCTCAACAACATAGTTTCTCAGTGCTTCGATATCATCTACCGTGTATTTTTTATCCTTATGACCGTTTATGTCAAGCTTGGACGTGCAGTATAGAATGTTGCAGTTTAGAGTCATAATAAACGCAACAGTCAAAACAAATGCAAGCGTTGATTTCAAATACTTGTTTGCGAACTTTTTGAAGCCGTCTTTTTTCCTGAGAAACGGAAGTAAAATCAATGTCACAACTGCCACAAGTACAATCAGTATTGCAAGCGGTATCAGAACTTCACCGACCGAAAACGGAAAAAGTCCCGTGAATCGGCAGTAAGGCTGGGAAATATAGCGGAAAATATTGTCATCGTAAAAGTCGCTTAATGATGTGATTTTTGCAAGTAAGTTTAAGCTAACAATTATAACCGAATATATTATCATTATCAGCCAATATTTTGAAAGTTTGTGTTTCTTTTTATGTTCGGCACTACCCTTGACGGTATCAAGTTCGGTTTCGGGTTTTGTTTTCTCGATAACTTCCATATTAACGCCTCACTTTCCAAAGTATTTTTGGTATATGTTATGTTCGTATATGAACTTAATGTCACGTTTAATTTGGTCGGAAAGTTCTGTTAGATTGTCAAATTTACGTTCGTCACGTATAAAATACAACAGTTCTGTGCGGACTGTTTTTCCGTAAAGATTACCGCTGAAATCTCCGAGAATGTGAGTTTCGATATTTTTATTCACACCGCCGACAGTCGGACGAGTGCCGACATTAGTAATAGCTTCAAATCGTGTGCCGTCAACGACTGCAAAGGAAGCATATGCACCAAATCGTGGTGTCACAAATTCGGGCGGGAGATTCTGGTTGACCGTGGGAATACCGACTGTTCTGCCGTTGTGCTTGCCCTCGACTATCGTCTGTTCAACCGAAAAAGGCTTGCCAAGGAGTTTGTTGGCGGTGGAAATTTCGCCGTTCTCGATAAGAGTTCGTATTCGGCTGGAGCTTACAACGCTGTCACAGTAACAGATAGGGGAAGATATAAATGTTTGAACGTTGAATTTGTTACATATATCGTGAAGAAATTCGCTGTCGCCCCGAGCCTGTTTCCCGAAACGGTAGTTGAATCCGCAGAAAACCGCCTTTGCACAGAGATTTTCAAGCAGAATATTTTCAATGTATTCTTCCGCAGAGGTGTCTTTGATTGTCAAAAAATCTATGGAAAAGCATTTTTCAACTCCGAGAGATTCAAGAGTTTTCATTTTTTCGCTTTGGGTCATTATGGCACGTTCGGGAGTTCTTCCAAGTAATACAGACGGAGATTTTGGAAACGTAAATACCGTACTAACAAGATTATTCTCTTTTGCATAAGTACACATATTTGAAATTATTTTCTGATGTCCGATATGTATTCCGTCAAAGCAGCCGACAGCCACACAGGAGGGGGCATTCTGATGTTCAATTTTATTAAAAATTTGCATATTTGTCCTCATTCTAAGATTTTAAAATTCTTTATCAATTTTATTTTACAACATAATTCGGCTACATTCAAGTGGTAGAATAAAGATAATGTTGTAAATTTATTTTGTATAGAGAAATTATGGGAAAGTTAGACAATTTATGTTTACATTCAAGTCGAATTGTGATATAATATGTATGTGAAAAATAAAGGAGTGATTTTCCGTGAGAAAATTCATAAAGCTTATGTTTTTGACAATGACGGTTGTTTTTATGCTTACAGCCTGTAATTCAGACGAAAAAGCCAACACTGATACAGATATTGATAAATCAAGTGTTTCCACGGTTGAAAGTACGGTTGAGGTAACGAAAACCGCCGATGAACTCAAAAACGAGATTGTCGGTCAGTGGGGCAGACTTGACGAGGTTATGCACTATTTTCTTGAAGATAAACGCTGTGTTATCGGAGGTATGCAGGGAACATATGATATTGATGATGAAAATAATCTTGTTCTTACAACAATGAGCGGTTCCATAACAACCTACGATTGGGCAAGCTCAAGAGGGCAGATAACAGCGGAGAATTATTGGTATCTTGACGGCGATACTCTCAAAATCAACGGAAACGAGTTTACTAAGATTTACGGTAAGGAAACTCCGGATTATATTGAGTAATTTTTTGATAAGATTTATCCACCATCGGCAAGAAGACTCCGACCTCTATAGGTCGGAGAAGAATTGCCGTCAGCCCGATAGGGCTGAAAAAGGTGTCCCACAAGTGCTAATTTTGATCCCGGTACAGGTAGTAAATACGGTCATTCCATATCGGAACACGGTAAACAAAATGGATCAAGTTTAGCTGATCGTGCAAGAACAGGTTACGAACAGCATTTAGCATTTGAAAATGGTACGAGAACAGAACCGCCAACCGTAAGCCCTGATCAAGGACATTGGCTCCATAACGGTAAAGCAGCACAAGTAATGGACAGTGTGATGTCGAATCCCAATGTTCCCAAAACAGGAGTGTATGAGGTTCCTATTCAGGAAGGTATCGGCGAAGTTATTGCTTGTGAAAATGGAGAAATAAATAGCTATCCGGCAACTAAAGCTCGTATTGTATTCAATGGAGATGGGTCAGGAACAGTAAATACTGCTTACCCTATCAGATAACGGAGGGATTGATTTGAACTTTAAAATTTATCTGTGCTATCCGGAAAAACTAAATACAGCGCCCAAAGATCCTTCATATTCTCCGCAAAAACATGAAGTGACATGGGAAATGTGCAAGGTCATGAACAAAACCAATGAAATTGAATTCTATATCGATGGTATTTCTTATGAGGAACGAATGACCGGTCTTAGTCTTAGTATCGACTGGGATTTGGCTGTTCTGCTTGAACAGCTGCCGGATGTTCTCAGAAAAATATCAGATAATGATTATAATTTCAGAATTGATTTTTACGAGCAAGGAAGCGAATTCTTTTTACAGTTCAGCTCCGATGAAAGCGAAATTGTTGATGTAACTTACAATTCCTACAGCGGTAATGTTACTTGTAGCACATCGGTAAAAAAATCAGAATTAAGTGCTATGTTTAAAAAAATATATAAAGACTTTATTTTTCTTTCAAAAACAATATGTGGATATTTATATGAGTTTAACGACGCTTCGATAAATACTCTTTTGAGCGTTGAAGAATTATCATAAACCATATTATGGACACTTCTAAAAAACTATCTATTTGCAGTTTTCACCCTTAAAAAAGCACGCAAATACGTTATCAAATTTTAAAAAATATGTTTTTTAGAGATGCCCTTATTTGAGAGGAAGCAACTTTATAAGTATCTGTTATGGAAATACTGATTAAAATGCCGTTCTTGATGAAATATATCAAAATATGGCTAAACACACAATGCTTTTTTGTTGTTAAGATTAAATCGGTAATTCCTTATATTTACGATTTGATGATGCTTATTATTCTTTCATAAAATTAAAACAAGGAGGAAGAATAGGTGCTATGCTGCTATCTGTAAAAAAAATTTTAAAGAGTAATGAGGAATTCATATTTAGTTTGGATAAAATCGGTGATGGGTTGATTTTGGTTTCCGTTACCGAACCAAGTAAAAATCAAATAATTCCATGCTATTGGAGATTGAAATCTGAAATAGATTATCCGCCGTTAGAAATAGGAATTTCGCAATATGTAGGCGACATTATTAACATAACTTGTTTTATAACTTCAATTACATTTAGTAAACTTGATTTTATATTGCCGGTCGATTTAAATAAAAGTATTCAGATAGATACTAAAATATTTACTAAAGTGAATGATTTCAACGATAATAATGGAACTACTAAATTCTTTTTATATGATAAAACCATGCTTTGTGTGTTTTGTGATAATTTATACGATTGTAAGGTTGTAATAAAAAATCAACTTGGCTTTATAATTGATAACATGAATAATATGGTTGGCTTTGCTTTATATAATTTATCACAGGAGCAAATATTAATGGTTAATTCCTTAAATGATATCAATAAGAAATAACCATTATAAACGCAAAACTTTTTATATGTAAACTCAACTTGGTAGGAGTGGGAATCGTTAAAAGCTTTAATCTTTTTTAAATCCAAGATAGTGTAGTTAAGCGATTTTTCGAGTTGCTTATTCGACTAAACGGCATTTAATCAGCGTTTCCTTAGAGACTCCCCTTATGCTCAATAGAAGAAGGAGGTACTAAGGAACTGTCACAAAATAACTTGCACATTTAAACTTGTCTATACTCAAAATCTGAAAGATTCAGCAAATTCAATTAAACCCCTCTGTCCTGCGGACATCTCCCCCTATAAGGGGCGACTTTGATAAATCGAGAACCAAAAAGCCTCCACTTTTAGGGGAGGTGGCAGCCGTAAGGCTGACGGAGGGGTTTTTAAAAAAATCTCGATTTTTTAAAATATTGTCGCTAAATCTTAACGCTTTCGAGTATAATTTGCCCTGTGCGTCGTTACACTACCTTGAAATACGTCAGTATTCCTGCGGCAGTGTGCCTAGCACAGAACAAATTATCCTTCGTTTAAATTGCACAACTTATTTCGCAACAGTTCCTAATGAAAATAGGTAAACGTTTAATAGTAATAGCAACTATATATTCGGTGATAAAATTCTGCACATTCTGAAACAGCGAGAATTTATACGCTTTCCGAGTAATTTTAATACATAACTGTCAAATGAATGGCAAAAACTAATCACCTTATATATAACGTTAAATAAAAATTATGTATTTCCCTCGGACGTTGCACGGTTTGACATTGGTTACAAAATGTGATAAAATTTATTTACAAATAATAAGGAGATGTTCATTATGGATTGTATTTTTTGTGAGATTATCAAGGGGAATATTCCCTCAACAAAGGTTTATGAGGACGAGTTTGTGACTGCGTTCAACGACTTGAATCCTCAAATGCCTGTACACGTTCTTATTGTTCCGAAAAAGCATATTGCAAGTGCGAACGATATTGCCGAGGAAGATGCCGAGCTTGTGGGCAGAGTTTTTCTTGCCGCTCAGAAAATCGCTGAGAAGCTTGGTCTTGAAAACGGCTACAGAATCATAAACAACTGTGGTGAAGACGCAGGTCAGACTGTGAAGCATTTACATTTCCATATGCTTGGCGGTAAAACAATGGGTGAGCGTATTATATGAAGAATTATGCGTAAGCTGAAAAGAATATTAAAGAGGTAGAATAATATGTCCGAAACGTATAAAATAAATATTGCAGGACTTGAAAGAGAACTTCCGCTTTGTCCTGTAAGCGACACACTCGATATCGCTGCATTCGTGATGTTCGGTGACATCGAGATTACCGAAGCTGTCGCCGGTGAGCTTTTGAAGAAATGTCCCGAACACGATATCGTGATTACGGCAGAGGCTAAGGGTATTCCGCTTTGTTACGAAATGGCAAAACAAGGCTGTCGTGAATACGAGATTGCAAGAAAGTCAATTAAAGCGTATGACCTTGACCCGATTTCGTTTGAGGTTAAGTCAATTACAACGGCGGCAGTTCAAAGGCTGTACCTTGCCAAGGAGAGAGCCGAAAAGCTCAGAGGCAAGCGTGTTCTGATTGTGGACGATGTTATAAGCACAGGTGCATCGCTGACGGTGCTTGAAAATCTTGTGGAGCAGGCAGGCGGAATTGTTGTCGGTAAAGCGGCTGTTCTTGCGGAGGGTAATGCGGCGGAACGTGACGATATTATTTTTTTGGAAAAATTGCCGTTGTTTCCTAAATATACTAGAAAGCGTTAAGATTCAGCACTTTTCTTTCTTAAATCGGCAATTCGCTACGCTGTTGCCTGTTTTGATTTTTACCGAAAGGTATTATTTTAAGGGTTGCTTTGATTTATAGTTTACTCGATTTCGCTGAGGGTAGTTTATTTTCTACGATAATTTTGTTTCGTCAGCGAGCAAGGACTCTGCCCCTACACCCCGCAAGCTTTAAAAAGCTTGACCAAACTTTAACAGGCTGAATCTTTTAGATTTTGAGTATAATATGTACCGTTAAACTCTTGTTTGTGAGGTGTAATTATGAGCAGAAGTTATAAAAAATCTCCCTTTTTAAAAGACCGTGCAAGCATTTCAAAGGATAGGTTTAACCCGAAAACTTTCGCTAATCGTGCGGTAAGACGTTATGAAGAAGTTCCGGGAGGTAAATCCGGATTCAAAAAGATATATTGCAGTTGGGATATTTCGGATTACAGGTTTAAGGGACAGCAAAATGAAGCCGAACTAAAAAGACAATGGGATAACGGCGACCCGTGGCTGCACAACACTTACAAGGGTTACAAAGAAGCTTTATTTGATTGGCGGAAATGGTACAGAAGAAAATAATTTAAAAGGAGTGTAATCAAGTGAAAAGACCTTTTGCTTGTATCGGATTCAGTATGCTCTTTTCGCTTGTTTTTGCGATTTCTGTTCACACTGCGGTTCTTCAAACAGCCGTGGTGTGTTTTGTTATTTCCGTTTTGCTTTTTGCTGTTAAATTTATTGGTAAAAGAAATACACTTTCGGCAGCGGTTTGTTGTCTGTCGGCAGGTATAGCATTATTCGGCTATATGGGTATTATAAAATATCACGTACAGCCGATTATTGACGAATACAGCGGAAATACCGTTACTTTTTCGGGTATGATTGTTTCAAATCCGTATACTAACGGCAGCAATACTCATTTTACTGTTAAAACCGATACAATAAACGGTGAAAATAAAAGTGTAAAAATCAATGTCACTGCAAGCAATACTTTGACTATGGAAATATATGATTTTGTTGAGGGAAAAGCAACTCTTTCTTCAGAATATGAAAGTGGATATAATTATGCTTCATACTACGGTGCAAGAGATATTTTTCTAACAACATATATTAACCCGTATTTTGAAAGCGAATATAAAATAATACATAATAATATTAAACCATTCTATAATATATTCAATGATATTCGGAAATATATAGCTAAAACATTCCAAAAATATATATCATATGACGAAGCCTCACTATGTACAGCAATTATCACAGGCGATAAAATGTACTTGCGAGATGATGTTTATAATGCTTTTAAAAATCTCGGTGTGTCGCATATGCTTGTTGTTTCGGGACTTCACTTGTCAATTGTGGCAAGTCTGATGTATTTTGCAATAACGAGTATTTTTGATAATAGATATGTTTCCGCATTTGTTCAGGTTCTCGGATTGACTTTGTTTGCGTTGCTTTCAGGATTCGGATTTTCCGTAAGACGTGCATTTGTGTTGGTATTAATCACAATAGTCGGTCGGCTTGTAGGCTCAAAACCCGATTCCCTGAATACTCTCGGTTTGGCGGCATTTTTGCTTTGTTTAAATCCGTTAAATGTTGGGGATATTGGTTTACTGTGGTCATTTTCGTGTACATTGTCAATTATTTTGTTGGCGAATAAAATGTCCGATTATTTGGTCAATCGGCTTGCAATTGAGAAAAAAGCATTTCTGAAATTGACAACCTTGTTTTCAACTTCAATTTCTGCTTTTGTCGGTTCAATTCCATTTTTGATATTGGTTACAGGCTCGATTTCTCCGTATACAATTTTCGTGAATATATTGACAGTTCCGTTCACAGGAATTATAATAGTCTGCGGTGGATTTGCCGTGCTGCTTTTTGCATTACATTTGAACGCTTTTGCGTATCCGTTTATGATATTGGCAGGTCTTACGGCTAAATATCTTACTTTTGTAACGGATATGTTCCAAAATATGCCGTATTCAAGTATAAGCACAGATAAAACATTTGTGTATATTTGGTTTGCGGTAACTGTTATTTTTATTGTATTTCTGGTAGTGTTTGATAAGAAAAGGAAATATCTGAAAATAGGAGCTGTTGCGGCGGCTGCTGTCTTTATCGGGTTGTATAGTTTCAGTGCGATTTTTGACAGCGATAAAGTTACATTTTCTGTGCTTGATGTCGGAAACGGTATGACTTTAACCGTTAAAAATAACAATAATATAGTTATGCTTAATTCATATGGTGAAAAATATCAGTATAATACTATTAAAACTGAACTGTCTGATTTTGGCAATATTGCTTGTCTTATAGATATTCCTCCGAATAAACCCGATTACAACTATTGCAGAAGAATTACTCACGATTTCAATATTAGTGAAATTATTGTATATGATGATAAAATGTATAACGAGAAATACAGTTATATTAAATATAAAGGTGCAGATGTTGAAAAGATAAGCAATAACTATAAGTTATATGTTTTTAATAATGTCACGCTGAATATTATAACAACAGAAACAGGCACGTGGGAGTATCTTACAATTTATGATACAAATATTCTGATTTGTCCGATAAATGCGGATTTCGATGAATTACCACACAATTTCAAAACACCCGATATTGCCGTGATAAGTGATATTCCAAATAATTTTATTTTTGATAATGATGTATATGTTGTAGTATCGGCTTACGGCGAAGAATATCTTGAAATGAAAAATACTCTTGAAGACGATATAAAAACAATTGAAGCAACCGACGGAAACGGCAGAATTGATTTTGAATTTTCCGATAACGGCTCGGTTAAAGTGAACAGAATTTACACGGGAGGAGTGACGAGATATGCCGAAAATCAGTGAATCGGATTTCAGAAAGGTTTTGAGCGGAAGAGATTTCGGCACGCTCTATTATATTTGCGGTACTGAGAAAATGCTTGTCACGCATAATACTAAAAAACTTATAGATAAGGTTGCAGGCAGTGACCCCTCGGATTTTAATTATCATACATTCACAAATGATTTTGATGTTGACGAGTTTGCGGTTGCTTTGCAGGTAGTGCCTTTTGTGAGTGAATTTAACGTTGTAGTTGTGAAAGACCTCGACTTTGCGGATTTCTCTTCGGCAGACGGTGACAAAATCATTGACCTCATTTCAAATGTTACGGGCGATACGATAGTTATTCTTACATTTCCGACAAAACTTGACGAAAAAATGAACGCTAAAGATAAAAAGCTCAAAACGCTTGCAGCAAAAAAGGGAACTGTTGTGGAACTTAATAAACTAACAGCTCCGAATTTGCAGAAAAAACTTGTTTCGTGGGCGAGCAAGCGGAATGTTGTGTTAAGTCCTCGGGTGGCAGGTGTGATTGTTGATTACTGCGGCACGGACTTGACCGCACTCAAAAACGAACTTGAAAAGCTTTGTGCATATGTCGGTGAAGGCGGCGAAATTACTAAGGAAAACGTTGATAAACTTGTGACTAAAAATCTTGAATCGAGTATTTTCGATTTATCTAAGGCGGTAATTAATCACGACGGAACGACTGCGTTTAAGGTTATTGACAGGCTGATTTATCAAAAGGAAGAGCCGATTGCGATTTTGGCGGTTCTTGCAACTACCTTTGTTGATATGTACAGGGCGAGAATTGCTATTAAATGCGGAAGCCGTTCAACGGACTTGTCGAAATGGTTCACGTATAAATCGGAATATCGTCTTCGACAGGCGGAGAATAACAGCAGAAGAACGTCAACGGCGGTTTTGCGAAAAAGTATAGATGCAATTACCGAAACGGATATTTTACTCAAAAGCACAAGGACAGACGACAGAGTTCAGCTGGAGCTTCTTATTGTGAAATTACTTATGATTGCAAATGAGGACAGATAAAAATATGATTAAAATTAGAGAAGCAATAATTGTCGAGGGCAGATACGACAGAATGCGGCTTGCACCGCTTTTTGACACGGCTATTATAGAAACGGGCGGTTTCCGTGTTTTTAAAGATGACGAAAAAAAGACCGTCATAAGACGGCTTGCTCAGGCTAGGGGAATTGTGATTTTAACCGACAGTGACGGTGCGGGGTTTGTTATAAGAAATTTCCTTAAAGGAATTATTTCCGATAACTCTCAAATTAAGCAAGCCTATATCCCCGACATCAAGGGCAAGGAGAAACGCAAGGCACAGCCGTCAAAACAAGGCTTGCTAGGGGTCGAGGGTATGACCGATGAAATTATTGTGAATGCGGTTCTCAAAAGCGGTGTTGAGGTTGTGGGGGAAGAGGTTCAAAAAGTCGGCGGCGAAATTACAAAGACGGATTTCTTCATTTACGGCTTAACAGGCGGAGAAAACAGTTCCGTTTTCAGAAAGGCTGTTTTGAAGAAGCTGGGATTTCCGCAGTATATGACAACTAATGCAATGCTCAGTGCAGTTAATTTGATTTACGGTAAGGAAGAGTTTGAGGAGATTTTGAAGTCGGTTGCAGACGAATGATACTTAAATAAGAACCCCCAATCGCTTTGATTGAGGGTAAAAAGTTTTTATTCCCAAGAAAGGTGAAGCTGGCGATGATTATTCATACAGTCGGCTAGATATAAGTTGATAAGCGTTTGATAAGGAATACCTGATGAAGAAGACATATCCTTGAAAAATGCAACAACATCGCTGTCGATATTAATGGTTATTTGCTGCTTTAATTTCTTTGCATAAGGGTTCTTTTTAGCGTTGGAAAAATCATATTCTTCTTTCATAAATAGCACCTCATTTCCATTCGTAATACTGTTTTGATTCGGTTTTAGTGGCTTTTCTGGCAGAGATTATGCGTATAACCGTTTCCGATTGACGATAACAATGACATACGACAAGCAGATTAGCTTTAGAACTTGTTCCAAGAATAATAAATCTATCCTCCTGTTCGGAATGCTCGGGGTCGTCAATTATAAGTGCTTCATCATCATAAAATACGGTTTTTGCTTCCTCAAATGAAATTTTATGTTTTACCTTATTAATTTCATTATTGTTTTTGTCCCATTCAAAATTTATAATTTCCATACTTATATTATAATTATTAAATAAGGGTTTGTCAAGATTTAAATAAAATATATAATAAAGTAAAAATACCGAAAAACCTCTGTTTAATAGGTTTTCCGGTATTTTTGAGTGGCACACCAAAAGGGATTCGAACCCCCGACCTTCCCCTTAGGAGGGGGACGCTCTATCCTGCTGAGCTATTGGTGCAGAAACATTGGTTTGTAACAGAGCCGAAGTTTAGCTCAACCTTACTTATATATAATATCACAAATGCCCCCTTATTGTCAAGTACCTGACAAATATTCTTCCAAACAAATCTGACGTTCAAAAATTTCGCTCGCCGCTTCTTGTCCGACATATCTGTAATGCCAAGGCTCATAGTCAATCCCCGTGATGTTCTCCTTTCCCGGAGGATAACGAAGAATAAAACCGTACTTATACGCATTTTCCGCAAGCCAGCCGTAAACTTCCGAATCGCTTGACAGGCTGCCGTCGGAATTTATGTCAAGTGCAAGACCTAACTCGTGTTCGCTTGTGCCGGGGGCTGCTACCCAGTTTTTGGCAAGATTTTTCGCTTTGCGTTTCGAGTAACCATCGTTTATGAACTCTTGAATTTTTTCGTCCATCATAGCTTGCTGTTCCTCCGATGTTCTGTAGGCTTCACTGACCATTGGGTAAATCCCTGCCGACCGTGCCGAGTCAAACATCTGCTGTAATTCTGGGTAAATCCGCTCGTCAACCGTGTTTCCGTTGGAAAGCTCCGTTAAAGTTACCTCGTAATTTTTGGGTATCGGATTTTTGCTGTTTACTAAAATCAAGTTCCACGGTAAATCGGCACTCTCTGTGTTACCACACGAACACAATATAATTGTACCGATAATATTAACTGTAACTAATAAAATAAATATAATTGTACGATTGTTAATATGCTTCATAAATATACTCCCTGTAATGTGTTATCTATCGGGTTCCTCTATAATTAGGTTTTGGAAATAATGGCAGTATAGTGTGATTGTATTGATTGTATCAATCTAATTAGTACAATTTAAGTATATCACTACAGGGCAGTGTTGTCAATAGGAAATTTTGATTTTAAACAGTTTAGAAATATGACAAATGCAAATCCCACGAAAAACTTTCTATAAAAAGAATTTTCGTGGGATTCATTATATTTTAATTACGCATTAAACAATCGTTCCGCCGCCGACCACAATGTCGCCATCATACATAACGACCGCCTGACCCTTCGTGACAGCTCGCTGCGGTTCGTCAAATTCAATTTTGAGAGTATCCTCGTCAATCTGAACGGCAGTCGCCCATTGCTCCGCCTGACGGTAGCGAACTTTCGCCTTGACCCTCATAGGCTTGTACATATCGGGAACGGAAATCAGATTTATCGACTTCGCCGTGACGGAAGTTGAAAACAAATCCTCGTTCTCACCGATAACCACAGTGTTGTTTTCGGGGTTCACCTCAATGACGTACATAGGGTGGTCGAGTGCAAGTCCCAAACCCTTACGCTGACCGACCGTGTAGCGAATTATGCCCTTATGTATGCCCATAAAATTACCGTTTTTATCAACAAAATCTCCCTCGGGGAATGTCTTGCCGGTGTAGTTCTCGATGAAGTCGGAGTACTTGCCGTTCACAACAAAACAGATATCTTGACTGTCATGTTTTTTAGCATTCACAAAACCGTTTTCCTCGGCAATTTTCCTTGCTTCGGGCTTGCTCATACTGCCGAGGGGAAATTGTACATGAGAAAGCTGTTCCTGTGTCATAGAGTAGAGAACGTAGCTTTGGTCTTTGTTTGCGTCAACGGCTTTTTTCAGAAGATATCTTCCGTTTTCGGGATTGTACTCTATTTGTGCATAGTGACCCGTGACAACATAGTCATAACCGAGTTCCTTTGCCCTTGCGAAAAGCTTGTCAAATTTCAGATATCGGTTGCAGTCAATACATGGATTCGGAGTTCTGCCGTTTTCATAGGCATCTACAAACTTGTCGATAACGTCCTCCTTGAACCTGTCGGAGAAATTGAAAACATAGTACGGCATATTCAGCCTGTAGGCAACACTCCGTGCGTCTTCAACGTCATCAAGGGAACAGCAGGTGTTGGAGCGGCACGCAACCTCTTCATTGTAGAAAAGTTTCATCGTTACGCCCATACATTCATAGCCTGCCTGTGTCATCAGGAATGCGGCAACACTTGAATCCACACCGCCGCTCATTGCAATTAATGCTTTTTTGTTCATATTAACCCAACTCAATCATTTTATCAATACATACTTTTGCCTTTGCTCTTGTTTCGTCGTCAAGGAAAATCTCCTCTCCGCCGTTGCCCATAAGTATATTGTAAACGTCTACAAGAGTGGTAGACTTCATATTCGGACAGATAAGATTTTTCGACAGCGGATAGAATTTCTTGCCCGGACAGTCGTAAGCAAGGTGAGTTGAAATTGAAATCTCTGTGCCAATGATAAATTCTTTCTTGTCGGAATTTTTGGCATAGTTCATAATTGCAGTGGTCGATCCGACAAAATCAGCCTGTTCAACAACACCCGGAACACATTCGGGGTGAACAAGAAGCTCTGCATTAGGGTGAAGCTCCCTTGCAGCCTTGACATCTTTCGGGGTAACACGAACGTGAATAGGACAGCCGCCCTGAAGAAGCTTGATGTTCTTTTCGGGAATCTGCTCGGCAACGTAATGACCAAGGTTGCAGTCGGGGATAAAGAGAATGTTGTCGTTTTCAATTTTCTTAACAATCTTAACAGCCGAAGAGGAAGTAACACAGACATCACAGATTGTTTTCAAATCGGTGGTTGTGTTGATGTAAGCCACAACAGTGTAGTCGGGGTACTGCTCCTTGACCATGGAAATCATCTCTTTATCCATTTGTTCAGCCATAGGACAGCCTGCGATAGGGTTGGAGAGGTAAACCGTCTTTTCGGGTGAGAGAAGCTTAACCGTTTCAGCCATAAAGCGAACACCGCACATAATAACTGTTTTATGCGGAACTTGTGAAGCTTTTACACTCAGCTGGAAAGAGTCACCCGTAAAGTCGGCAATCTCGGTAATTTCTCTAGTCTGGTAGCTGTGAGCAAGGATACAGATATCCTTTTCTTTTTTTAATCTGAGAATTTCCTGTTGAAGTTCGGGGATATTCATTATAATCAATACTCCTTTAGTTTTACAGCGGCAAAAGCCGAAATTTTTCATTCGGCACGGAATTTTTATCCGAAAAAATCCTGTGCCTGTATATACATCTATAATTATACCATTTTAGTCGGTTTACTACAATATTATTTTTAAAATTTTTGCAGAGATACAGAAAAAATTTTCTGTACGGTTGCGAAGCTTGTTAAAGTTTGGTCAAGCTTTTTCAAAGCTTGCGGGGTGCAGGGGCAGAGCCCTGCTCGCTGACGAAACCAATTTGCAAAGAAAAATAAACTATCCTCAGCGAAACTAAACAAACTATGTTTAGAAAAAAACAAAAACAAAATCATATACAAAAACGTATCTATTCGTACAAACCAACGAAGGCAACAGCGTAGCGAATTGCCGGTCGTAAGAAAGATAACTCACGGTTTGATTTCAACCGTACAGCCACAAAATTTTGGGGGAGTATTGATTATTGAAAGTATGAATTTGACATTATTCAATTATGTAAGTAATTAATCTGTGAATTAAAAATACTAAAACAGTGAGTAACCCCGTTAATTTAATTAACTCAAATATAAGTAAACCAATCTGCTTAAATAATTCTTTGTACATAAAAATTACCTCATTAATCTTCATTTTCAAGCTTAAGGAATACAACTAAGCTCACCAAAGATAAAACAATACTTGCCGCCGATAATACAATACTGATAATATTACCGAGAGAACGTCCTCCGAAACAGCATTCGGAATTGTTTTGTTTTTCCATTTTGTTCACCTCCCGAGTTTTTTGTTATGTATATTATATCACGTTTTTGTTTTATTGTCGATATTTTTTATAAGAAATTTTTATAAAAATAACACCGCACAAATATCCATTTATAGATAGCTGTGCGGTGTTGCTGTTAGGTTTAAACCCAACTTTTTATATCTGTACAATTGTAATACCTGCAAAAGAGTTACCGTAAAAACTCCTAATCCCTGTCTGTGGTCAACCAAACTCCCGATTATCACAATTACGCATTACGCATTGCCTCAAGCCTTGTCTGCCGATTTTGTAAACAATGCTGCTACAACCCCAAATACCAGTGCTGCCGTAACTCCTGCCGCCGCCGCCGTTACCGCACCTGTGAACACCCCTAAATATCCCGTTGAATTTACCGCTTTTTTAACACCCTGTGAAATTGTATACCCGAACCCCGAAAGCGGCACCGTCGCCCCTGCACCGGCGAAATTTACTATAGGCTCGTAAATTCCAAATGCTCCGAGTATTACACCTGTTACCACATACGATGTCAAAATTCTAGCCGGAGTGAGTTTGGTTTTATCAATCAGAATTTGTCCGATTAAGCATATAAGACCGCCCACCCAGAACGCATTAATAAATTTCATAAGCATTTTAATCACCTGTTCTATAAAATTAGTATAAAATATTTTCTGCAATATTTGTAAAAATATTCATAGAAAAATACTTGAAATTTCATTAGTTATGTAATATAATGAAAGTATAAAATAAAAGGCGGTTGTTTATATGATTTATACTGAATACACAAAACTTGCAATGAAAATTTGTTTTAAAGCACATGCACATCAGCTTGACAAAAGCGGTCTGCCGTATGTATTTCACCCGTTTCACATTGCCGAACAGATGAAAGATGAGGATACAACTATTGTCGCACTTCTGCACGATGTTGTCGAAGATTCCGATATTACTCTTAACGACCTAAAAAAATACGGATTTTCGGAAGATGTTATTTCCGCCGTTGCCGCAATGACCCATTCCCCAAATATTGACTATATGGATTATATTGCACAGGTGAAAAAGAATCCCATTGCTGCGGCTGTGAAGCTTGAGGACTTAAAGCACAACAGCGATTTGACACGTCTTGAAGAGGTAACAGCAAAGGATATCCAGCGAAACGAGAAGTATAAAAAAGCTATGGAGCTTTTGGAAAGTTGATATTTTATTACGTGAAGATAGTTTGATTTGTTTCGGCACTCACGAACCCGACCAAAGGTTTGCTTTGATAAAATAATATATTAACTTTATAAAAAACGGCAGGCAGCGTTGATTTGTGCCTGTCGTTTTGTTTATAATATTTATATGAAGAAAATTTAAAATCAAGTGAAAAATTTCGGGGTTCTGAATCGTGTTATATACAAAGGAGGTAAAACTGCTATGTACATAGAAAAAGATGATTTTGAAAAAACGGTTGACAAGTACAGCCAAACCGTATTCAGAGCCGCCTATGCCTGCTGCGGAAATTACAGTGACGCTCAGGATATTGTACAGGAAACTTTTTTCAGGTATATAAAAAAACACCCCGAATTTGAAAGCGAAGAGCATAAAAAAGCATGGCTTATCAGGGTAGCCGTCAATCTCGGAAAGGATAGCTTGAAATCCTATTGGTTCAGAAATAAAATCGACCTTGACGAGAATATCCCGTTTGAGGAGGACGAAAGCAAGGCGGTTTGGGAGAGTGTAAAAAAACTGCCCGCTAATTATCGTATTGTAATAGAACTGTACTATAAAGAGGGATATTCCATTAACGAAATATCCGAAATTTTAAATAAGAACAAGGCAACAGTCGGAACATGGCTTGCAAGAGCAAAAAAGCGGTTGGAGAAAATTTTAAAGGAGGATTTGTATGAATAACTTTGATTTGGAAAAGCTTCTCAGAGAAAATTATTGCGATACATTCGATTCTTTAAAACCCGTTGATAAGCAATCTGTTTATGCCGTGTACGAGAAAAAGCCGAAAGGTAAAGTGAGGAAGAGGTCGTTTTATTTAAAGGTTGCCATTGCTATTATACTTCTTGCACTTCTGGCAGTCGGTACTGTGACTGTTACAGCGTCAAATGCGACATTCAGAGAAAAGCTTGCCGAGCGTGCGAAAAAAGATAATGTCAATCTCACCGATTCCGAGCTTGATGAACTTTCAAGCCGATTGACGCAAAGAGGACTGCTTGACGAAAACGAAATACTTCCCAAAATGGGCGAAAATGAAAACGGTCAGTTATACGGTTCGGATTTGTACGGTTTTGAACTTATGGCTGTTAGCGGCAGAAATGACGATATCGGTTATTGCTACATAGATGAATTTGAATATATGATAGGAGATCCCGTATTTTTGAGGTTTACAATGATGCGGTAGATTGGCAGAATGACAGAGATAACGGTTTAAACAGAAATTGGGTTTATGTTTTTGATTCGGACGGTATGAAAATCATAGGAAAGTATATCAAAAGTATAAAAAAGGATAAAGAGGAGCTTGAAGAAAAGCGTATTGGCTTGGGTTTCATTACTAATGAGGAGCTTGCAGCAGGCGAGTACGACAAGTATATTTATGACGGCTTCGACAGCGTGTTTTATGAAGCCGAGGTTATGGAACGTTTGGAAAATCTTCACGTAAGTGTCGAAAATAAAGCACCGTTCCCGAATGATGAGGAATTGCCCGAAATGGGTGAGAATGACAAAGGGCAGAAGTACGGAGATTTCAGATACAATTTTGATTTACAGCCGTGTGCTTATTATAAAGACGGTTACATTTATACGGACGATTACAAAGATGTTTACGGAATCAGAGTGCCATGGCTTTATGACGTTTCGGAATGGGACGAGGTTCATAAACATACCAGAAATTGGAATTACGTCTATGAAAGTGACGGTGAAACTATTGTCGGAGTAACATTCAATAGTTCCGATTATATTGAATACGAGGGGAATGACGAAAAACCTTACAGCAGCGGCTTTTGTACGCTTGAAGAGTTTGAATCGGGAGAGTATGACAAATACATCTATAACGGCATTGATAACGGCGAAAAGTATAAAGAGAAAGTCAGAAAAAGACAGCTTTATTTTGATAAGCTAAAAGACAGCTTTATTTTGATAAGCTCAGAGAACTGGGGAAGATAGAGTAATTCGATAGATAACAATAAAATAAAATCTCTGTCAATACGGAAAATTGGCAGAGATTTTTATTATTTGAAAAGACCAAACCCCCCAAGCAAAACGCTTGAGGGGTTCGGTTGTAAATAAATATATTTTAAGGAGTTGATAGTTTTGTAAAATACTCGGCTTAATCGAGAACTACTTCATCTGAAACAGTTTCGCTGTTGTCAAGAAGCTGTCCGTCATCGGAAAGTTCCTCTTCCTCTGTTGCTGTCTTTACAAGCTCAATAGAGTTGTAACGGTTCATACCTGTACCGGCAGGGATAAGCTTACCGATAATTACATTCTCTTTAAGTCCGAGCAGCGGGTCAACCTTGCCCTTGATAGCCGCATCGGTAAGAACTCTTGTTGTTTCTTGGAACGATGCCGCCGAAAGGAACGAATCCGTAGCAAGCGATGCCTTTGTAATACCGAGAAGAAGCTGACTGTAGTTTGCTTCTTTCAAGCCCTCTTCGCCGTTTTCAATTCTCTCACGGATTTCCTCGTTTGCCGAAAGAACATCGTTCTTTTCTGCAAGCGTACCCGGAAAGAACGGTGTGTCACCGCCCTCTTCGATTCTTACCTTCTTCATCATCTGACGAACGATAACCTCAATGTGCTTGTCGTTGATTTCAACACCCTGCATTCGGTATGTTTTCTGTACTTCCTGAATAAGGTAGTTCTGTACATCATCGGGACCCAAAATTGCAAGAATGTCATGCGGATTAACAGCACCCTCTGTAATCTTGCTTCCTTTCGGAATTGTAGTACCCTCTTCAACGATTGCTCTTGAACCGAACGGAATGAGATAGGATTTCTCTTCGCCCGATTCCTTGTCATAGATAACAACGTGAGTGTTGCCCTTGATGTCCTCGAAACGAACTTCACCGCCGATTTCGGCGAGAATTGCAAGGTGCTTAGGCTTACGTCCCTCGAAAAGTTCCTCGACACGGGGAAGACCCTGTGTGATATCCTCTGCGGAAGCAACACCGCCGGTGTGGAATGTTCTCATTGTAAGCTGTGTACCCGGCTCACCGATAGACTGTGCCGCAATTGTACCTACTGCCTCACCTACAGTTACAGGCTGACCGTTCGCAAGGTTAGCACCGTAGCACTTCTTGCATACACCGTGCTTTGCACGGCAGCCGATAACAGAACGGATAGTAATTTTCTCTGTGCCTGCTTCGACTATCTTCTTGGCATCTCCCGATGTCATCATCTTGTCCTTCGATACAATAACTTCTCCTGTTTCCTTGTCCGTGAAGTCTTCAAGGAGAAATCTTCCGACAAGTCGCTCTTGAAGTTCCTCGATAAGCTGTTTGCCCTCTTTGATATCGAATATTTCAAGACCGCTCTTTGTGTGACAGTCCTCTTCGTAAATGATAACTTCCTGTGCAACGTCAACAAGTCGTCTTGTAAGGTAACCCGAGTCGGCTGTACGAAGTGCCGTGTCGGCAAGTCCCTTTCTCGCACCACGGGAGGAAATAAAGTATTCCAAAATGTTAAGTCCCTCACGGTAGTTGGCTCTGATAGGAATTTCAATTGTCTTACCTGATGTGTTGGCGATAAGTCCACGCATTCCGGCAAGCTGACGAATCTGGCTCATACTACCACGGGCACCGGAGTCCGCCATCATATAAATCGGGTTGTAGCGGTCAAGGTTGCCTTGAAGTGCATTTGTAACGTCGTCTGTTGTCTTTTCCCAAACCTTAAGTACACGGCTGTAACGCTCGTTGTTTGATAAAAGACCCATATTGTACATCTTGTAAATCTTGTCGATTTTCTTCTCGGCTTCGGCAATAAGCTCTTTCTTCTGCGGAGGAATAGTCGCATCGCAAACGGCTACCGTGATAGCACCCTTTGTGGAGTACTTGTAACCCTGTGATTTGATTGCATCAAGCACAACGGAAGTAGTCTGTGTGCCGTGAATTTCAAGACACTTACCGATAATTTTACCGAGCTGTTTCTTTCCTGTAAGGAAATCTATTTCAAATTTAAGCTTGTTCTCTTCAATGCTTCTGTCTACAAATCCCAAATCCTGCGGGATAGGTCTGTTAAAGATAATCTTACCGACAGTTGTTTCAACAATTGCGGATTTAAGCTCACCGTCAATTTCCATTTCACGGCGGACTTTAATTCTCGCATGCAAGCTTACAACACCTGTCTGATAAGCCATCATAGCCTCGTCAACATCTCTGAATACTTTTCCCTCGCCAGGTTCGCCCTCCTTGTCAAGTGTGAGGTAGTACGAACCGAGAATCATATCCTGTGTAGGTACTGCAACAGGCTTACCGTCGGACGGCTTCAAAAGGTTGTTAGATGCAAGCATAAGGAAACGTGCCTCTGCCTGAGCCTCCGCCGAAAGCGGTACGTGAACAGCCATCTGGTCGCCGTCGAAGTCTGCGTTAAATGCGGTACAAACAAGGGGGTGAAGCTTAATTGCACGACCCTCGACAAGTACAGGTTCAAACGCTTGAATACCAAGTCTGTGAAGTGTCGGAGCACGGTTGAGCATTACGGGGTGACCCTTGATTACAACTTCAAGTGCGTCCCATACCTCGGGGCTTGAACGCTCAACAGCTTTTCTTGCGGCTTTGATGTTCTGTGCCTTTTTGGTTTCGCAAAGTCTTTTCATAACGAACGGCTTGAAAAGTTCAAGTGCCATTTCCTTAGGCAAACCGCACTGATACATTTTAAGTTCCGGACCTACTACGATAACCGAACGTCCCGAATAGTCAACACGCTTACCGAGAAGATTCTGACGGAAACGTCCCTGTTTACCCTTAAGCATATCGGAAAGAGATTTAAGCGGTCTGTTGTTAGGACCTGTTACCGGTCTGCCACGTCTGCCGTTGTCGATAAGAGCGTCTACGGCTTCCTGTAACATTCTCTTTTCGTTTCTGATAATGATATCGGGAGCTTCAAGTTCAAGAAGCTTTCTCAAACGGTTGTTTCTGTTGAGAACTCTTCTGTAAAGGTCGTTCAAATCCGATGTCGCAAAACGTCCGCCGTCGAGCTGAACCATAGGACGGATATCGGGCGGAATTACGGGGATAACATCAAGAATCATCCACTCGGGACGGTTGCCCGAAAGTCTGAACGATTCAACAACTTCAAGCCTTTTTATAATTCTTACTCTCTTTTGACCCGAAGCGTCCGCAAGCTCGTCCTTAAGCTCCTTGGAAAGCTTGTCAAGGTCGATTTTTTCAAGTAAAGCCTTGATTGCTTCCGCACCCATTTCAGCTTTGAAATCGTCCTCGTATTTCTCACGCATTTCTCTGTACTCACGGTCGGAAAGGCACTGACCCTCCTTAAGTTCCCTTGCGTCGCCCGGATCGATTACAATATACGAAGCGAAATAGAGAACCTTTTCGAGAGTTCTCGGGGAGATGTCAAGCATAAGACCGATTCGGGAGGGAATACCCTTGAAGTACCAAATGTGAGATACCGGAGCTGCAAGGTTGATGTAACCCATTCGCTCACGTCTTACCTTTGAACGTGTAATCTCAACGCCGCAGTTCTCACAAATTTTACCCTTATATTTAACTCTCTTGTACTTTCCGCAGAAACATTCCCAGTCCTTTTGAGGTCCGAAAATACGTTCGCAAAACAATCCGTCACGCTCGGGCTTGAGTGTGCGGTAATTTATAGTTTCGGGCTTTTTAACTTCGCCGTCTTCGGCATAAGCCCATGATTTGATCTGCTCAGGGGATGCAAGACCTATCTTAACAGAATCGAATACATTAAATCCCATAGTTCTTTATCCTCCCTTTAATTAAAATATATCTTCATCGTCGCCGAATAATTCATCATCGTCATCGGAGAAATCAAAATCGTCGTCTTCGTCTTCATCATCACCGAAGAGGTCGTCGTCAAAGTCAAAGTCGTCATCGTAAAACTCATCATCGTTGTAAGAGTCGTCGATAATGCCCGATTCGTCAATCATATTCGCACCGCTCGGGTCGTCCTCGTAGGTCATACCTTTCATATCGTTGCTTGTCATAACCGACTTGCCCGGGAACGAACTGTTCTCGACTGCCTTCGGATTTGTTTCTTCGTCAAGGTCTTGTTTGAGGTCGATTTCCTCGCCCTGTTCGTCAAGAACCTTTACGTCAAGCGCAAGCGACTGCAATTCTTTAATGAGTACCTTGAACGATTCGGGAATACCCGGCTTCGGGATATTCTCACCCTTAACGATTGCTTCGTATGTCTTTACACGTCCTACAACGTCGTCCGACTTAACCGTAAGAATTTCTTGGAGGGTGTAAGCCGCACCGTAAGCCTCAAGTGCCCAAACCTCCATTTCTCCGAAACGCTGTCCGCCGAACTGGGCTTTACCGCCGAGAGGCTGCTGCGTTACGAGAGAGTAAGGACCTGTGGAACGTGCGTGAATTTTATCGTCTACAAGGTGGTGAAGTTTAAGGTAGTACATATAACCTACCGTAACGGGGTTGTCGAAGTAATCGCCTGTACGTCCGTCACGAACTCTTGTTTTACACTCCATTGAAATGCCGTTCTTGTCGAAGCACTCCGTAAAGTCAATGAACTTCGGAGATTCCGGCGGCGGCAGTTCTCTGTTTTTAGCCTTTACTGCAATATCCTCGTAAATCTGGAAAATATCCTGCTCGTGAGCACCGTCGAATACGGAAGTCATAATCTTCCAACCGAGAGCTTTAGCCGCATAGCCGAGGTGAACTTCGAGAACCTGTCCTATGTTCATACGTGACGGTACGCCGAGGGGGTTAAGCACAATGTCAAGAGGAGTTCCGTCGGGGAGGAAAGGCATATCCTCCTGCGGAAGTATTCTCGAAACAACACCCTTGTTTCCGTGACGACCTGCCATCTTGTCACCGACGCTGATTTTTCTCTTCTGTGCGAGGTAGCAGCGGACAACCTTGTTTACACCCGGTGCAAGCTCGTCACTGTTTTCTCTTGTAAATACTTTAACGTCAACTACAGTACCGCATTCGCCGTGAGGAACTCTAAGCGAGGTATCTCTAACCTCTCTTGCTTTCTCACCGAAAATAGCACGGAGCAAACGTTCTTCTGCCGTAAGCTCGGTTTCACCTTTCGGAGTTACTTTGCCGACAAGAATGTCGCCTGTTTTAACCTCTGCACCGATACGGATAATACCGTCCTCGTCAAGATTTTTAAGCATATCATCGCCGACATTCGGAATTTCTCTTGTGATTTCTTCCGGTCCGAGCTTTGTATCTCTTGCTTCTGTTTCATATTCTTCAATATGAATAGATGTATAATAATCGTCACGTACCATTTTTTCGTTAAGAAGTACGGCGTCCTCGTAGTTGTAGCCTTCCCATGTCATAAAGCCGATAAGGGCATTTTTACCGAGGGAAATTTCGCCGTTCTTTGTAGCCGGACCGTCGGCGAGAACATCACCTTTCTTAACTCTCTGACCAACTTCTACAATCGGAATCTGATTGATACAAGTACCTTGGTTTGAACGCAGGAACTTTGTAACTTCGTGGTCAACAGTTCTTCCTGTACTGTTCGGGTCTTTTGTGTCGTACTTGACTGTGATAACGTCCGCACTTACAGCCGTAACTATACCGCTGCCCTCGGCAAGCAGACAAACACCGGAGTCAACACCTGCCTTATACTCGATACCCGTACCTACAATCGGGGACTCCGTAACAAGAAGCGGCACTGCCTGACGCTGCATGTTAGAACCCATAAGAGCACGGTTTGCGTCATCGTTCTCAAGGAACGGAATCATAGCTGTAGCAACGGAAACTACCATTCGAGGAGATACGTCCATAAAATCGAATCTCGAAGCTTCAAGCTCAACGAACTCATCTCTGAAACGTCCGTGAACCTTTGCATTTACAAAGCGGTGATTTTCGTCAAGCGGTTCGTTCGCCTGAGCGACAACAAATTCGTCCTCAACGTCCGCTGTCATATAGATAACTTCATCTGTTACAATACCGGTTTCCTTGTCAATTTTTCTGAAAGGAGCTTCAATGAAGCCGTAGGAGTTTATTCTTGCAAACGTTGCAAGATAGGAGATAAGACCGATGTTCGGACCTTCAGGGGTTTCGATAGGACACATTCTGCCGTAGTGGCTGTAGTGAACGTCACGAACCTCAAATCCTGCACGATCTCTCGAAAGACCGCCTGGTCCAAGTGCGGACAAACGTCTTTTATGCGTAAGCTCCGCAAGCGGATTGTTCTGATCCATGAACTGTGAAAGCGGTGATGAACCGAAGAACTCTTTAATAGCCGCCGTTACGGGACGAATGTTTATAAGTGAATTTGGAGTGAGTGCTTCAAGATCCTGAGCCTGCAAGGTCATTCTTTCACGGATAACTCTTTCAAGTCTGGAGAAGCCTATTCTGAACTGATTCTGCAAAAGTTCGCCTACACAGCGAATACGGCGGTTTCCGAGGTGGTCGATATCATCTGTTACACCAATGCCGTTTGCAAGGTTGTTCATATAGTTGATTGAGGAGAAAATATCATCGATAGTGATAGTATTCGGAACAAGGTCGGGCTTGCGTCTTTTGATTTCTGTCTTAAGCTCTTCACCCTCAAGACCCATATCGAGAATTTCACTGAGAACGTTGAAACGAACTTTCTCGTCAATCTCAACCTCTGCAATATCAAAGTCAACATACTTTGTAAGGTCAACCATACCGTTGGAGATAACCTTGATAATGCTGTCGTTGTCAAGCTTTATGAGAACTTCTCTGATACCTGCGTTTTCGATTTCGAGAGCCTTTTCACGGTTTACAACCTCACCCTCCATAGCGATAAGCTCGCCTGTTCTGGGGTTTACAACGTGCTGTGCAAGTGTGCGGTCGATAAGACGGTGAGAAATTGCAAGCTTCTTGTTATACTTGTATCTTCCGACTCTCGACATATCGTAACGTCTGGGGTCAAAGAAGAGGTTGTCAATGTGCTGCTGGGCACTTTCGACTGTCGGCGGCTCACTCGGGCGGAGTTTCTTGTAAACCTCGATAAGACCGTCCTCTTGAGATTTACAGCCGTCCTTTGCGATAGTCGCTCTGATACGTGCGTCGTCGCCGAAGTACTCGTAAATTTCGTCCTCCGTACCAAGACCGAGAGCACGGATAAATGCCGTTACAGGAATTTTTCTGTTTTTGTCTATTCTTACGTAAAATACATCGTTTACGTCGTTTTCGTATTCAAGCCAAGCACCTCTGTTAGGGATAACGGTTGAGGAGAAAAGCTCTTTACCTGTCTTGTCGTGATCCATTTTGTAGTACACGCCGGGGCTTCTTACAAGCTGAGATACGATAACACGCTCCGCACCGTTTATAACGAATGTACCGCTTGCAGTCATAAGCGGAAAATCACCCATATAGATATTGGATTCCTTAACTTCTCCTGTTTCACGGTTAATAAGACGTGCGGTAACTCTCAAAGGTGCGGCATATGTAGCATCTCTTTCCTTGCACTCTATAACAGGGTGTTTAGGGTGGTCGATATCGAGAAAATAATCTACGAAATCAAGCACGAGATTACCCGAATGGTCGCTTATACCCGAAACATCTTTAAAAACCTCTTTAAGACCGTCGGTTAAAAACCACTCGAAGGACTTCTTCTGAATTTCAATAAGGTTAGGCATACCGATAACTTCATCGATTTTACCGAAGCTCATACGAGTTGTATTTCCCAATTGTACAGGTTTTACATTCACCATAGGCTTGTTGTCACTCCAATCTTACATTTAAAAAATACGTTCCTTAAAAATATCAAACAATTACAATTCTTTTGTTTGATATGCAAATTATACCGAAAATTCCGATTTTTTAAGTTTGTATAAATGCACAAACTCACAGTGTAATTTCTTTTCTTTATAGGTAATATTGCAACAGAAAATTTTCGGAAGAATTGATAACAGCGTAATAATCGCTATTATGATACAATTTACTATTATAGCGTTAAAAAGTCAAATTGTCAAGAGGTGTTTTGAAAAAATTTCTGCTTGACAAGAAAAAAATCGCATAGCAACAGGGATTTCAAGGTATAAAAAGGCTTGTTTTACACAGAAAATTAAACGAAACTCCCGGAAACGTGTACGGAATTTATTTTTGTGTAAAACCTTAGAAAATTTATCATATAATTATGAATATTGTACAAACTTGAAAAAGTAACATTGTTCATACGTAACAAACTTGTAAATTCTAAAAAAAAATGTTATTATTAGTGAGGAAATTTGAATTTTAAATTGACTTAATTTATGAAAATGAAAGCAGGAGATTTTTTATGAGTAAAATTGGCAAAATGAAGAGCTTGCAGATTATAATCGTTGTGATTGCGGCTGCGGCTTTGGTGGGCGTATATACTATGAACGGCGATAAGTCTTTTGACGAAATGTCGGAAAGTGCCGCAACAAACGATACTGCGGCGGTCGAAACTGCGGACAGTTATCTTGAAACGGAGAATTTTTTTGAATTGGACGAAGAAGATGCCGAGGTTGAAAAATCTTCGGATAAAAGCACCGACAGCGAGAGGTCTTCCGATACAGACAGCGATACAAGCACCTACAAGAATACCGACAGCGATACAAATACAGATACTACAGATACGGATAAAAACTCCGACAGCGATATAACAAGCTCCGATGAAGACAGCGAAGCTGCCACGGGAACTATTTTCCCATACAGAGGAGTGTGGAATCTGATTATTGTGAATAAGGATAATCCTATCCCCGAAAGCTATGATTTTACTCTGACCGAGCTTGATAACGGAAAGAAAGTTGACAGCAGAATTTACGACGATTTGCAGGAAATGCTGAACGATATGACGGCAGTCGGCATTTATCCCGTTATCGGCGAAGCATACAGAACAGCCGAGGAGCAGGAAGAGATTATGCAGAATTACATCAGCGACTACATAGCACAAGGCTACAGCGAAGAGGACGCAAAAGCCGAAGCTAAAAAGTGGGTGGCAAAACCCGGTACAAGCGAACATCAGCTCGGACTTGCTCTTGACATTAATGCGGACACGAATTATTCGTCCAATGAATCAGTTTACACTTGGCTTGCGGATAATGCCTACAAGTACGGATTTATTTTAAGATATCCGCAGGGTAAGGAGGATATTACCGGTATTGACTATGAGCCGTGGCATTACAGATATGTAGGCAAGATTGCGGCGGAGGAGATTTATAACAGCGGAGTATGCCTTGAAGAATACCTAACAGAATAATGCGGCGGGCAATGCCCGCTGAAAAGGGTCGAAGGTGCGGCATCTTGTATAATTCAACTTTAATTACCTTATTTGACTTTAATTGTTAAACGGTAGTATTATCAACAAAAATCTATTGATATGATTGTTATTATACCAAATAAAGTCGGTCAAAAATTACCCGATTAAAACCAACTATCGGTCGGGGCGGGCGGACAACGTCCGCAGGAGAATTGTAAAAAAAGAGGTGAGGTGCAAATGGGTGAGGATTATTACAGAAGTTACTTGAACGGAGATAAAGCCGCTTTCTCCGATATTATAGACATCTACCGTGAAAATCTGATATTTTTCATAAACGGCTATGTCAAAAACGAGGACACCGCCGAGGAGCTTGCCGCCGATTGCTTTGCGGAGCTTATAGTTCACCCCGAGAGGTTTAAATTTAAGTCCTCTCTTAAAACATACATATTTTCAATCGCACATCATAAGGCGGTTAATTTCATAAAGAAAAATTCAAGAGTCACACTTTACGAATTTGACAAACCCGTTGAAAGAAGTAATGAGTATATTGAATTTGAAAATGATATCCTTAAAGACGAACAGACAAGGCTTCTTCACGATGCTCTGCCGAAAATCAAGGAGGACTACCGAACCGCTTTGCACCTTGTTTACTTTGAGGAAATGAGCTACAAGGACGCTGCCAAGGTTATGCGTAAAACAGCAAAGCAGGTTGATAATTACGTTTCACGAGGGAAAGCCGCCCTGAGAAAAATTCTGGAAGAGGAGGGATTCGGCTATGAGGGATAAATACGATTTTGAAAATCTTGTTTACGAAAAGGCAGGAACGCTTGCCGCAAAAGAGCGTAAATACTCAGGTTACAGAAAAGCCGCTTTGAGCAGTGCCGCCGTGTTCACTGTCTTAATTGTCGGGTCTGTCTTTGTTTTTAACGGGAACTCCGTATCGTTCGACAGTATGTCGGAAAACAATGCTGCGGACGGTGCTGCGAAAGCAGGTAATGAAAATGCAGAGGTTTATAATGAATATGACATCATTTCGGCGGAAGATTACGGTTATGATTCGATTGATATGTATGAAAACGATGTACAGGAAGCCAACGACGACAGCTTTGATAACAATGAATTCAATGTAAGCTCAGAAAGTACGGCTGTTTCGGACGGTGTTGTGCATATCGACAGAGTTATTTACGAGGGTAAGGATAACGTCATAGCTGCCGCTGATGAAGATGTTTTCAATGATTTCAAGGAAGCTGTGAATAATTTGCAGGAAACAAAAACCCTAGTTGATGAGAGCGAAGAAAGTTCCGTTAAAATTCATATTGTAGAGTTAGAAGAAAACAGAAACGAGTATTGGACGAATATTTCCGTATACGGTAATATTTTGGAAGTTACGTATGAAGAGATTTTTTATAGCACGGAAAGCAATTTGCAGGAAAACTATAACACTCCGAACAATCCTGTGAAAACGTATTATATTTCCGATGAATTTATTAGGCTTGTCAGAGAAAACTTTGACGAAAATTTCATGAGCAATTGATTTTGAAAGGACGTGTTTTGTTATGAGAACAAATATGAAAAGAATTTTATCGGCACTCCTTGCAGGCGGTATGATTTTGTCGTTAGTAGGCTGCGGAAATGACGAACCCCCGACCTATTCGGCAATTGAAGAGCCTGTAATCTCGGCAGCGGCAAGCGGCAACAACTCCGACAGCGATGTTTTCGGTACTTCCGATAAGCCTGCGGCGGCGGAGCTTAATGATAAAGAGAAAATTAATTACGGCATTAACCGTTTTAACGCAGAGCTTTTCAAAAGAGAGTTTGAGAATCGAGAGGACAAAAGCGAGAATGTTTTCATATCTCCGCTTTCGGTGTACACGGCATTGTCGGTGCTTGACAACGGTGCAGGCGGCGACACTCAGACCGAGCTTAACGCTCTTTTGGGCGGCATTTATCCCGACGGCAAGAGCAGCGGAAATCCTGTTGAGCTTGATAAACTTAATTCGTATTTCGGTAATTATATAAAGGGTCTTGGCGGCGAGAATACAAAATTCAATATGGCGAACTCTGTCTGGGTTATGAAGCGTGACGATGTTAAGCTGAATGATGTTTTCGGAAATAACATCAGCGAGTTTTACAGTGCTGAGATTTTCAACGAAGATGCAGATAAGGCAGTCGGAAGTATTAACAGCTGGGTAAGCGATAAAACCGACAAAATGATTCGGCAAATTCTTACAGACGGGGATATTTCAAATGATACCGTGGAGGTACTTTTGAACGCGGTTGCGTTTGACGGAAAGTGGAAGGAAGAGTACCAAAAGGACGATGTTAGGGAAGATACGTTCAACAATTATGACGGGTCGAAAAGTAAGGTTGATTTTATGTACTCGACAGAGGATTATTATTTCAGCGATGATAATGCAAAGGGATTTATCAAGGATTATCAGAGTGACGGTGATAAACAGTATTCCTTTGTTGCGGTTTTACCGAATGAGGATATTGGTATTGATGAGTATGTAACAAAATATTTTGACGATTCCGCAATAAATGATTATGTGGAAAATTCAATAGCTGCCGATGTTGAAACCTCACTGCCCAAATTTTCGTTTGATACGAAATATACGCTTAACGCAACTTTGGGAGATATGGGAATGAATAAATCATTCAGTCCGAGTGAAGCGGATTTTACAAATCTTGCTGAGGCAAATAATAAAATATATGTGAGTAAGGTTTTACATAAGGCACATATCGAGGTTGACGAAAAGGGTACTAAAGCTGCGGCTGTAACGGCAATTATAATGGAGGATAATTGTATTATGACAGATGAAAATGAGGTTTATAAGGTTTATCTTGACAGACCGTTCTTGTTTGCGATTTATGATAGGCAAGAGAAAATGCCGCTGTTTATAGGAGCTGTTTGTGAGTTATAAGTATGAGCGAGCCTGTTTATATTACTCTTAATACTAACAAACATTAAGATTTACCGCTTTTCTTTTCTTAGACCGGCAATTCGCTACGCTGTTGCCTGTTTTGTTTTTTATGGAAAGATATTGTTTTGAGAAGTGCTTTTGCTGTTGCTGGTTTGTTTAGTTTCGCTGAGGGTAGTTTATTTTTGTTTATTTTTCTTTGCAAATTGGTTTCGTCAGCGACCAAAGGCTCTGCCTTTGGAATCCGCAAGCTTTAAAAAGCTTGACCAAACTTTAAAATGGTAAACCTTTAGTATAACTAAAATTTCTACTTTTGCAATTACGCATTACAAACGCTTTATCTAATCAAATTTTGTGTAATATTTGCGTTTCCGCCGTCATATAATTTCATTTGTACAGAGGATAAATCTTTGCCGTGGATTTATAATTATATTCTACAAAAAAAACGCTTTTTTATGTAACTGCATTGTAAGAGATAACACAAAATGGTTAAATTATCAAAAATGTGTAGAATTTGTTTTTTATATGTGGTAAAATATTTCTTAGCAAGATGTCTGATTTGTGAATTGAAAAGATAATCTTAACCGATTAGGAATTGTATTAATGGTAATGGCTTAAATGTTGCAGAGGTGAGTATTTTGGAAATTAAGTTTAATGCAGAAGAGATTGTTGGTATGGCAATTATGATGAATAACGGAACTGTTCCGTTTAAGGGTGTTGCTTCCATTTTGCCTCAGGGGGTTGAAAATCCTTTTAAGTGGAAGCCCAGCTTTATGTTTGACAAGGTAGTCAAGGACAGTAAGAGCAAGTTTGAACAAATGGGAATTTTGGAAAGTTATGAGTTTACGAATCTTACTTATACTATGCTGAAGTCAAAATACCAGATTTCAATTGCCAACGGCGACAAGCTTATAGAGTCTATTTTCTTGGCGGAGAACGATACGGCAGGAAAAATGAAGTTTGAAGATGACGGCACTTTTACAATGACAGACGGCTTTGAGCAAAAAGCTCTTGTTGAGGAGTTTTCAAAGGAAGCTAAGGACAGCGGTTACAAGGTGTTTCTGAAAGAACAGGGCAGTAAGCCTGTTACTATAAGTGCCGATGATATTGAAGAGATTTTTAATCTTATGCACATTTGATGCGGTGAGTTGCTTTTTATTTCCTGTACGGTTTTGGTTATGCTGAATCCGTGCAGGAATTTTATTTTAAAAAAATGTAAATTCAACGATTTTTTATTTGACAAATGCAATTTTTTTATTTATAATGATAGTATAATTTATATGAACTTTGGAGAATCGTTATGAGTGAAAATAAAGAAACTTTCGGTCGGGAAAATGAGGTAATGTCAAAGACAACCGACTCCACGCATTTCCCGTCGGCGTCGCCGACAAATAAAAATTTATCTTCCGATAATGTTAAAATTACACCCGAAGCCCTTGCAAACGGAGATGTTCTGTGTGCCTTGATTGTACGCTTTTTAAAAAACCGTACCGAGGAGAATATGATGTCTGTGCTTTTTTGTCTGCGTGACAGCAATGTTTTTATGCCTGCGGACGTTACTATAGGCGGCAAGGAAATAGACAAGAGTATGCCGATATATCCTACTGTTCAAAATATTTCTGTAAAACCTCAGCTTATGAAAGCGGCGGACGGAAATTACTATATTCCGCTTTTCTCACGTGAGATTAACGCAAAGGCAGGGGAGCTTAAAAAGGCAAATCTGGTTAATCTCCCTTATATGAAATGTATTGATATACTGGAAAATACCAAAATGTGCAAAAGGTTTGTTATTGACCCGTATCTTTACAATTTTGTTTTGACGGAGAATGCAATAGATATTTCAAAGAAACTGCGGTCAAGGCTTGAAAATCAAAATAATTGAGGTGAGAATATGGAAAATTACGCCCAGTTTACGGAAAGAATAAACTCGTTTGAAAAACCCGTGATGAATCTCGGAAAGGGAGATTTTTCAATTAATTCAAGGGTTAAGGATAAGTTCGACAATAATAATAAGTTCAGACCGTTTTACGGCGACACTACTGTTTTTGACTTGTCACCCGAAATTAAGGACAAGCTGAACTCGATTGTTGATACCCTATACAGCAAAGCGGAAGAGTGTTTTACCGAAAGGGTTAAAACAAGTACTTTTCACATTACTCTTCACGATTTAAGCAACAGCTGCGACCTTGCCGAAATCGGCGAAGAGGTTTTCAGAAATGAACTCAGACTTTTGAAGTTTGTGCATTCACAAAAGATTTCAAAATGTACCGTGAATTTTGAAACGAATTATATTTTCAATATGGTCGGCACAAGTCTGGTGCTTGCTGTTAAACCTAAGACAGCCGAGGATTACGACAAGCTGATGAATCTTTACGGTATAGTGGACTGTGTGAAAGCTTTGCCGTATTTGCTTACTCCGCATATTACGCTTGCATATTACAATGTTGACGGCTTCAGCAAAAAGAGTGCCGAAAATCTTTGCAGTGCTGTGAACGAGCTTAACAAAGAGAAATTTGACATAACAGTGTCTTCCGATAATCTGTATTATGAGAAGTTCACGGATATGAACAGCTACCACAGAATCTTCACACTGACGAAGTAACGAATAAAAAAAGAATTGAGGTTGATAAAATGGCTTTTTTAGATGATTTAAGCAGAAAACTCACTCAGGTGGGGCAGGAGGCGGCTTCACAAACTAAGGTGTTTGCCGAAACAACAAGAATTAACGCAAAAATTTCCGACGAAGAAAGACAGCTCAATGCTATGTTTATGCAGCTCGGCAGAAATTATTTTGACGCAAACAAGGACGACCCCACAGCTGCCTTTGCCGATACAATCAACAATATCAAGGACGCAATTCACAGAATCGAAGTCTATAGAGGAGATATCCGCCGTGCAAGAGGTATGGTGACATGTCCGAACTGCGGTTCGGAAGTGTCGTCGAATGTTCAGTTTTGCAGCTACTGCGGCAGCAAGATGCCGGTTCAGGAATTTGTTCCAAACGGAGATATGGGACAAGGTGCGTCAGGATTTTCCGGAGGTCTGGAGGGTCTTGGCAATACAACTATGAACAGCAACGGAGTTTATTCCACTCCGGTTTCCGACGGCACATCTTTTAATTACAACACAAATCAGCCGCCTTACGATATTTCATCTTTCAATATGAATAACGGCAACGATAACTCCGCACCGAACAGCGGTTCTGTAAGTCTGGAGAAAAAAGACGAGGAATAATACATAACGTAATGTAAATAAAATGTACCCGACAATCTGATGTTATCGGGTACATTTGTTATCGGGTACATTTTTATTTTCTCATATTCTTAAATTCGTATGGGTCATAGTCGGAAAATTCGTTATTTTTGTACTCGGGCATATCATAGTCGCTGTTCTTAAACATTCCTCTGCCTGCCGAGTAGTTTTCTCCGTTGAATCTGTAAGAAGCGTACATTCCTATTACTATTATTACAATCAGTAAAAATATCCATATCATTTTCATTCCTCCAAACGATTTTTATTGGCCTTTCGCAGTTTATGGTGGGTAGATCGAGGCTGTCTGTCCGTGCTGCCTGACTACCATGCTTATAGAGGCTTGCTGTCAAGTAGACTGTGGAATAAATGCTGACATTTACCCACTACAAACTGCAAATAACCTTTTTATTATTATACAACTTTAGATTAATGTTGTCAACATTTTTTTGTTTTGGCATATTTGTTGAAAAGTGTTGACTGTTTTTAAAATCAATGATAAAATATTATATATAAATTGAGAAAAATAGTGAAAAACAACGTGGTTTTTCAATTTGGCTACTTCGAGAGGTCGCATTTTGGAAAATTTTACAGTATAATATCGTTATGGTTGTTGTATAAAAAAAGTTGTTGATTGAAATATTTTTATGTACACTTATATAATATATGCTAATATTACATTATGCAAAGGAGGATAATTTTTAAATGAAAAATAAGCGATTTGCCATTTTAGTTTCTGTCGTGACGGCAATGCTTGCAGTACTTCCGACAGGCTGCCAAACAGCGAGAATAGACGGTGAGTATACTAACGTAAACAGCGATGTTTATTCTCAAAGCAATAACTATGTTGCGAGTACATACACCAAATCGGAAACAGCCAACGCTTCGGAGCTTGACAGCGACGAAGAAGAAAACTCCGATACCGACAGCACAGACACAAGCAGCATAAAAAGCACGGATACCGAAAAAGCGGAATCTCAAAAAGCGGAGAGTGAAAACACCCAAAGCAAAAAGGAAGAATCCAAACCTACCGAATCCCAAAAAGAGGATACAACCGTAACATTGGAATCCGTTCAGGGGAAGAATATTGAAGATGCAAAGAAGTACTTTGACAGCAAAGGTTTGAAGTATAAGGTTACGGAGCAGTACAGCGACAGCGTTGAAAAAGGCAAGGTAATTTCACAGAATCCGTTTGCCGATACCAAGGCGAAAAAAGGCGATGAAATTGAGATAATTGTGTCAAAAGGTTCAGAACCGAAAGAACAGCCTAAAGTTGAAGAGCCTAAAGTCGAAGAGAACACCCCTGCCCCCGTCAATAACAATATGGTACAAGTTCCCGACTTTGTAGGCAAAACTCTTGACGAGGCAGTCAATCAGATTAATTCCCTAGGTCTTTACTATACAGCAAGCTATTCTTTTGATAACAACGTTCCGAAAGGTACTGTTATTTCTCAGAACCCTGGAGGAAATTCGGAGGTTGCCAAGGGTACAAGAATAACTATGATTGTATCGGACGGTGCAGAGCCCGAGCAGGTTACAACATATTACGAATATTCCGTTACGGACGGCGGAGCTGCGAATAATCAAGGCGGCGGAGGTACAACAGCGACCTATTCCAACGGTCCTAAGTATGAGGGATTTTGGTACAGTTTCCGTCCGTATATCAATATCGAGTGCAATGACGGTGTGAATTATGAAATCAATGCAAGGTGGACATCGGGTGCTTATTCCGGAGGTCGCTGGAAAATTACCGCAACATACAACCCCACTAACGACAGACTTGAATATACTAACGGAAAATATTATATTTATGATATATCAGCTTCCGGCAAGGAAAGCTTAACGTTGCAGGACGGCAACACAAGCGGCTATCTTATAAGGTACAGCGACAATGAATTGTATTGGCACGACAGTGCAAATTCACAATTGGACAGTGCTACTTTTAAAAAGCAGTAAAATCCTAATGAATTAGATAAAAAGGGCAGTCATGTTAGTGACTGCTCTTTTTACGGAAAATATATAATTTTTGATTAAAAACTATTGAATATTTTAGAATAAGGTGTTAAAATTATATTATTGTTAAATGTTGTAACGAAAAGCTGAGGTGAGAACAATGCCCGAAAATAAAAATCTGTACTGTTATCATTGCTTTAATAAAATCGACCCTGATATCATCGGCGACTACTGTGCCGAGTGCGGTAAAAAACACAGCGTGCATTATTCGCAGAGTGAGGAACTCCCGGCAGGTACGTATCTTAATAACGGCAGATATTTTGTAGGTGAAAGTATTGGCAGCGGAGGTTTTGGCATTACATATATCGGCTTTGACACGAAGCTCGAAAAGAAAATACTTATCAAGGAAACATTTTATAACGGACTGTTTAAAAGAAACGTAAATAATAAGGATAATCCCGAACCGCTTAAGGTTACTTACGGAAAAGATTTTTCGCTTGAACGTATTATGCAGAAAACAAAAAAGGAATGCAAAGGACTTTCCGAAGCGGAGGGTCTTAATAATATAGTCAAGGTGTACGATTGGTTTTCGGAGAATAACACGGCTTATATTATTACGGAGTTTATAAACGGAGTAACGCTT
>CADCHW010000017.1 GCA_902801245.1 uncultured Ruminococcus sp. | reverse complement strand
GCATACTCAATCTCTGCTTCGGCAAGAGCCGTCTTACAATCGGAACACCAATAAACAGGCTTCAATCCCTTATAGATGTAACCCTTGCAAGCCATTTCTGCAAATACCTCAATCTGCTTTGCTTCAAACTCGGGCAGAAGAGTGATATACGGATTCTCCCACTCACCGATACCGCCCAAACGCTTAAACTGAGTTCTCTGGTCGTTGATATAGCCGTCAACGAAGTCACGGCAAAGTTTTCTAAGCTCGACATCGGAAATAGTTGTGGAATTGCCGACACCTGCCTTTGCTCTTGCTTTAAGCTCGGTCGGAAGACCGTGAGTATCCCAGCCGGGAACATACGGAGCTTTGAAGCCTGCCATATTTTTATATCTGATGATAAAATCTTTCAGAACCTTATTGAGAGCCGTGCCGAGATGAATGTCGCCGTTTGCATACGGAGGACCGTCATGCAGAACAAACAAAGGCTTGCCCTCGTTCTTCTTCATAAGGTTTTCGTAAACCTTGTCGTCTTCCCAAGATTTGAGAGTGTTCGGCTCACTTTTGGGCAAGCCTGCTCTCATAGGAAAATCTGTTTTAGGTAAATTCATAGTGTTTTTAAAATCCTGTGCCATTTTAACTCATTCCTTTTTTTAACACGTGAAGATAGTTTATTTTATACGTAACTTCACGTACCCGACCGATAGTTTATTTTTGTCGGGAATTTTTGAATTACTTTTATTTTATAATAGTATTAATTTTTAAAAAATAAATTTACAAATCAATACTATCATTTTAAACCAAAGTCAAATAAGTGTAACCAAATCTGAACTTAAAAAAAGTTGCACCTTCGACCCTCTCCTGCGGACGTTGTCCGCCGTTGTCCGCCGTTGTCCGCCGCCGTTACTGTTCTTCTTTTACGTCGTATTCGTCACCGAATTTCAGTTTGCCGAACTTTCTCTCAAAAGCCGATTTCTCAATCTGGATTGTGTTCTCGTCGGCTTTCTCGGTTTTGGAAGTATCGGGTTTGTTCTCCTCGGACTTTGACGTTGAGAAAATCTCCTCTTCAAGCGGAGCTGTTTCCTGTGTGCTGTCCGAATACACCTCTGTGGGGTATTTTTCGTCAAGCTCTTTCTTTCTTGTTTCAAGCTCCTCTTCACTCGGCAAACCTTTGAGTGCGTCTATCTGTTTTTGATAAACCTCAATCAGCTTATTGCGAACCTCCGCAGACTCCTGCTCAATTGTGTTTATCATTTCCTTTTCCTTGATAATTCTGTCGTTGGCATCGGCAATTATTCTGTCTGCCTCAGCCTTTGCGTTATCAAGAATCTTCTGTGCCTCTTCCTCGGCATCTCTGATAATCTTCTCCCCGTCCTTCTGTGACTTGACAAGAATCTGATGAATGCTGTCCTCGTCTTGACGGTACTCCTCAACTTTTTTCATCAAAAGCTCCGACTTTGAAATTATCTCGGAATTCTGCTTTTTCAGCTCCTCGACAGTCGCAGTTACATCGTCAATAAAATTATCGACTTCATCACAGCGATATCCGCCGATACTTGCTTTCTTAAAGCTTATATTTTGTATTTGGTCAACCGTTAGCATATATATCCTCCTTTTTTTAATACGTGAAGAAAGTTCTCTCTATTTTCCGCTTCATGAACCCGACCGGCAGACACCGTTTGCGGGAACTGCTTTAGAAAGTGTTATCTGCACGTTAAAATAAAATTATTATGTAATAAATTTTACTATGCTTTAATATTTAATATCTATTTAAGCTTTCTGATAACAATTCTATACTTGCCCTTTTTCGTCATTTCTCCGTCAAATACAACCGTAAACTTTCCGTAACCTCTTGCGGATATTTTGTCGCCGCTTGCAACCTTTGCGTCTGTATTGTACACTATTTTAGAGTTCTTGGCGGCAAATCCGCTTTCAATCAAGGTCTGAGCTTTACTGCGGCTTAACTTTGTCATTGCACCGATTACGCTGTCGATTCTGAGAGATGACACGGTACATTCATACTCCTCAAATTCCTGAGCCATACTTTCAAAATCAACCGTTTCATCGGTAAACGTCACGCCTACTCTTCCTATTTTCCCTATCTGAGATTTCACATAACCGGCAAGCTCACTCTTTACAAAGAAAGACGTTATCCCCTCGCCGACTACGATATCTCCCACGATTTCACGCTTTATCCCCAATGACATAAGCGACCCGAGAAAATCCCTGTGAGTAAGCTTGTCCGTTTTCCTGTACTTTAGGTTTACAATTTCAATCGGAAATTCCGAAAGCTCGGGGCAATTATACGGTGGATAAACACAAAGCACAACCCTATCCGCATTCTCATAACCGCCCCACATCACATAGTCGGAAACACCGCACTTTGAGAGTACTTCCAAGGCTATCGATATTTGCATATCATTCAGAAAATCCGAATAACACGGCTTGTAATGCTTTTCGGAAAGCTTTATTAAATCTTCGATATGAGAAGCAAGCTGTTTTTCCTCCAAAGAATTAATGTTCATCAGATATAAACACCGCTCGATTCAAGCTGGTCGAGGAGGTCATCTCCGGTCATACCCACACTGCTCGGTATAATCAGAAATGTACTCGTTGCGACACGCTTGATTTTTCCACGGCTTGCATAGGCAGCACCGCTGAGAAAATCGATAATTCTTCGGGAGTTATCCTTATTTGTATTTTCAAGATTTAAAACAATTGTGTGCTGCTTCATAAGCTCATCGGCTATAGCTCTTGTTTCATCGCTGAAACGGTCGGGTTTGAAAAGCACTACCTGTAGTTTTGTGGTCGTATTGATATTAAGAACCTTATTGTTCTGATTTCCGATAAACGGAATTTGCGGAGATTTTTTCGACGGTGCTTCGTCCTCGTAGTAATCCTCGTCATCGTCTATATCTTCTTTTTTAGTTTCCGCTTCGTCGTACTTGTCATCGTACTCGTACTCATCATCGGGAGTATTCCACATCTGTTTTAGCTTATCAACAAAATTTCCCATAGTTCAAAACTCCTTGTTATAAAATTTTATTTAAGGATTTGGGTAAATTCTCTTTCCGAACAGTGCCGAACCGACTCTGACCATATTGGCACCGCAGAGTATAGCCTCTTGGTAATCGTCCGACATTCCCATTGAAAGATAGTCCATAGAAATATTATCTAATTTTTTCGTTGAAATGTCAATAAAAAGACGGTACATATTCTCAAAATATTTACAAATTTGAGATTTCTCCTCGCAAATAGGCGGAATTGCCATTAAACCTTTTACATTTACACCCTCGATATCCTTTAAGGTGTAAAGTAATTCTTCCAGTTGCTCGGGCATAACACCCGATTTATTTTCCTCTCTGCCTATATTGACTTCGATTAAAATGTTCATAATCTTGTCGTGAAGCTTTGCCTGTCTTGCAACCTCGTTCGCAAGCTTCACGCTGTCAACAGACTGAATCAAAGAAACCTTATCAATAATCTGCCTTACCTTGTTGCTCTGCAAATGACCGATAAACTGCAAATCACAATTGTCAAGGTCGTACTCTTCATACTTCGACAGAAGCTCCTGAACCCTGTTCTCGCCGATATACTTCAATCCGCACGACACGGCGTGATTGATAACTTTAGGCTCGACCGTCTTTGTAGCCGCAAGGAAAATTATATCCTCTCTTTTTCTGCCGCTTTTAACGGCAGCCTCATTTATATTATTTTCAATCACCTTGTAATTATATTCAACATTCTTAAGCTTTTCGCTCAAATCACTTGATAAGTTTTCCATTGTAAAGCTCCTTTCCCTGAACAACAACCTCGTCATAAAGCTCAACTGTTTCTCCGTTCAGCAATTCGGGATTGTCCGTATCGGTATCGCAAATAACAAAATCCTTTTCCGAATAAATAATATTAATTTGTTTAAAGGTCAACCGTCTGCCGAACATCACATAAACACCCTGAACCTTTTCATCGTGCGGTTCGCCTATCGGATTCCCCTCCTCGTCATAGTCCTGAACGCTGATAAAATCCTCGTGAACAGCCTTTCTGCTTACTCTGATTCCGCTGTAGGACTTTGTTTTTATCGTGATATCCTCTTTACGGATTTTGGCAAGCCGACTGTCCATATAGTCGCATTTGATAACCATAAGACCGTCCTTTATTTTGGAATCTTGATTCACCGCAAGTATAGTTCCGGGGATAGTTCCCGAAATTACTTTGGGAATGGAAATATCAACTATCTCGTCGCCTGCCGTAATGTTCAAAGCCTGCTCGCTTGTAAGCGGACACAGCAAATACCAATTAAGCGTTGTGACAATTTTACCGACTGCATCTCCGGGAGGGTCTTTTTTGAGCATATTTTCAACCTCGCTTGCGGTAAGCTTTTCCGCCTTTTCAAAGTCCAGCGACTTTTCAAAACCGTCAAGTTCCGAAATAAAGATACCCGAATTTTTACTCTTGACATTGCCGATACTTTTTGAAACATCTATAGATTTAAGCTCCGTTTCAAGCTCGTCTATTCTCTCCGCAAAATTCGACGAACCGCCCGTGATAACAACACGCTCGTTAAAAAGCTGCTGCAAGTCAAGCTTTGAATCTCTAGCCGAACTCAATCTTCCGCTCTGAACGGAATTTTTATATGTAACTATATTATTTCTGATTTGTGCGTCAACTGTATCCAAATCTACAAACAAATTGCTTTCGGCATTAGTCATCTGTTTCAAAAGAGTAAGCTCGTTATTAATGCGGTTGTACTCCTGCCAATTCTCTACATCGTTCTCGGTTGAGAAAAGCTTCGCAACAGAGCCGCCTGCATTGATTTTCTCGCCGTCATCTGCGACATAGGCTATAATGCCCTTTTTGGTATTTTGAATATACTCCTCGCTTCTGACCGCATAAGCGTCGGCTTCGACATAATCGTTTACCTCAAACCAGCCTGCCTGTTCCGTTTCTATCATTGTAAAGTTAGACGTATAAATAAGCATTGAAAAATATACGAGAAAAAACAAAACAACTATCACACCGAGTATTCTTCCTATGGGAATATGCTTTTTCTTTTTTTTGTAGCGTTTTCTTGAAAACGATTCCTCTTCGGGTTCATCGTCTTGTATTTCTATAAAGTCCTCTTTGAAATTAGAATATTCAAATTCCTCCATTAACTGCCTCCAAAACCAATTTCTTTTCTTCTCCTAAAAAATCCTTCGCCAAGAAAGACTAAATTTCCGACTGCCACAATTACGAATTACAAATTATACTTGAAAGCGTTAAGATTTACCACTTTTCTTTCTTAGACCGGCAATTCGCTATGCTCTTGCCTGTTTTGGTTTTAGTCGAAAGATATTTTTTGATGTATACTTTTTTTTATTTTGTTGAATAGAGTTTATTTAATTTCGCTGAGGGTAGTTTATTTTCTACGCTGATTTGTTCCGTCAGCGACAAGGGCTCTGCCCTTGACCCGCAAGCCTTTGTAAAGGCTTGAGCGAAACTTTAAATGGTAAATCTTTCAGACCGTAAGTATACGCATTACTTTCAATTCCTTTTCCGCATAATCTATTGCAAGGTTTTCAAGCTCTTCAAAGCTTTCAACTGTATCGATATCAAACCATTTAATTTCCTCGTCACGCAAGAACCACGTTAATTGTCTTTTGGCATATCTGCGTGTCTGCTTCTTTAGTTCTTCAAGAGCATTTTCAAGAGTTGTTTCACCGTTAAAGTACGGTATAAGCTCCTTGTAGCCTATCGCTTTTTCAGCTGTTTGACTGCAATCGCTCGAAAGCACTTTTTCGGTTTCTTCAAGCAAGCCTTGTTCAACCATAATGTCAACACGCATATTTATTCTGTCATATAAAAACTGCCTGTTTTGTGCTTTCAAGCCGATTTTAACCGCCCTGTACGGAGATTCCGCAAGCCGTGACCGCCTGTTCTGTTCGGTCATTGTAATGCCTGTAGTTCTGTAAACCTCAATGGCACGGATAACCCTTTTGACATTGTTAGGCTCTATTCTCTCAGCCGATTCGGGGTCAAATTCTCTCAGCTCCTCGATAAGCGACATCACACCTTGTTTATCGGCTTTTTCACGAAGCTCCGCACGAAGCTTTTCGTCGCTGTCGTTTTCCGAAAAAGAAATATTGTTAAGCAGAGAGTTTACATACAACCCCGTACCGCCCACGATAATCGGAAGCTTTCCACGAGCGTGAATATCCTCAATTTTTTCTTTTGCTAGGTCAACGAACTGTGCAACACTGAAAGTTTGGTCGGGCGGAAGAAATCCGATAAGATGATGAGGTACACCGCACATTTCCTCCGCTGTTGGCTTTGCTGTCGCTATATCCATACCTTGATAAATCTGCATAGAATCGGCGGAAATTACCTCGCCGTCAAAATGCTTTGCAAGCGACACACCAAGCCGTGTTTTTCCCGAAGCGGTAGGACCTGTTACGGAAATCAAAGGTATTTTATTTTCAACATTACTTTTCATATTATTGTATTCTTCCGAATTGCTTTTCAATCTGATATTTTGTGATAATAATTGAAGTAGGTCTGCCGTGAGGACAATACCTGTAATTCGGGTCTTTCTCCATAGTTTCGTAAAGTTTAAAAAGCTCCTCCGGCGAGCTTAAATCTCCGCCTTTAATCGCACTTCGGCAAGCGATATTGTGATACAGCCAGTCGGTGTACTCACTCTGGATATCCTGTTTGTTTTCAAGAATATGGTCTGCCATTTCCTCAACGGTAGCCGCAATATCAAACGCATCTATGAATGACGGTGCGGAACGGACTAAAATCGTACTTCCCCCGAAATCGTCAATTTCAAAACCCGAGTCAAACATAAGCTCACGTTTTTCAAGAATGCCCGTGTACTGCTGTTTTGAAAGAGTAACGGCTATCGGCTCGATAAGATACTGTGCAAATTTCTTGCCCTGTTCACGCTTTAGTCTTTCGTAAATAATTCTCTCGTGAAGAGCGTGTTTATCCACCATAACAATTTCATTGTTTTTCTCCACAATTATGTACGTTGCAAAGACTTCACCGATATATTTTATTTTAACATCGTCCGTGGGAATAATTGTTTCTATATTGTCGGAATTGCTGCCGTCATTTGCGGCGGATTCCTTAATGTTTTTATATTCATTATCATTATTATAAGTAATATCTTGCGTTTCGTCAACAGTAATTGAAGAAAAATCATTTTCTTTGTTCGATTCCGCTGCGGAAATATCATCTTCAACCGCTATATCGATATTAACATAGCCGTTACTTCCGAAATTTAGATTGTTACGGAAAGCATTATCAAACATTCCCGATTCTGCAATAGGGTCTTTCAGAATATCGCTTGTTTCTTCAACGGGCTTAATGCCGTAATGCTCTTTGAAACTCCGCTTTGCCTGTTCTCGTTCGTCCTGCTCGGACAATTTATTCGGCATAATATCGGCAGTGCTTTCAAGCATAGCATTGTAATTTTTCACGGCAGTTCTGTCGATTTTTTCTCTCTGTGACGGACGGATAATAGGAGTATTCTTTATTTTTTCAACGGTATGCTCCGACATTGTAAACGGCTTTTGAACTACGGATTTATCTATAAGATTCCCAAACGGATTTTGTGTATCCATATTGAAATTCTTGACAGTATCGCCCTGAATCAAAGCCGTGCGTATACCGTGATATACCGCTTCAAAAATCGGCTTTTCGTTCACAAACCGAACTTCTATTTTAGACGGGTGAACATTGACATCAACAGCATTCAGCGACAATCCGATATGAAGAACACACCCCGGGAACTTGCCGACCATAACCATACCTTTACACGCTTCTTCAAGTGCCGCCATAGCGGTACGGCTTTTAACGAATCTTCCGTTGATAAAGAAATTCTGCATGGCACGGCTTGCCCTTGCCGCCTGCGGTTTTGTAACGTAGCCTTTGACGGTGACACCGTTCAGCTCGTAATCAACGGGAACAATTCCTTTGGTGAACTCTCTCCCGAAAACGGAGTAAATACAATTCTTAAGATTGCCGTCACCCGATGTGACAAGAGTTTGCTTATTGTCACGAATAAAGGTAAAAGCAACCTCGCTGTGTGAAAGTGCGATTTTATCCACAACAGCGGCAACTGCATTAGCTTCCGAAACATTCTTTTTCAAGAATTTCATTCGTGCCGGAACGTTATAAAACAAATCTCTGATAACAAAGGTTGTACCTTTCGGACAGCCTGCGTCTTCAAGAAGAACTTCGTCACAGCCCTCGATAACGTAATGAGTGCCGAGGTTATCTTCGTCCGATTTTGTGAGCAAATCGACCTTAGCGACAGCGGCAATTGAAGCAAGAGCCTCACCACGAAAACCGAGTGTACCGATAGCGTCGAGGTCGTCGGAAACCTTGACTTTACTCGTAGCGTGACGAACAAAAGCGTTTCTTATGTCATCTCTCAGAATGCCGCTGCCGTTATCGGTGACACGCATCATAGTAATGCCGCCGTTCTGAATTTCAACGGTTACGGCAGTCGCACCCGAATCTATTGAATTTTCGACAAGCTCCTTTATGACTGAGGACGGTCTTTCGACTACTTCTCCGGCGGCAATAAGCTCCGCCACATGCTTGTCAAGGACGTTTATTTTTCCCATTTGTCACACCACTCTTTCTGTCGGGCAATGCCCCGTTTGAACTATACTCAAAATCTAAAAGATTTAGCATTTTAAAGTTTCGCTCAAGCCTTTACAAAGGCTTGCGGTTTCCAAAGGCAGAGCCTTTGGTCGCCGGCGAAATAAACTTGTAAAGAAAAACCAACTAACCGCCGGCGAAATTGAACAAACCGTCTAAAGAAACACAAAAATAAAATCACTACCCCAAAATATCTTTAGATACAAACCAAAACAGGCAACAGCGTAGCGAATTGCCGGTCTAAGAAAGAAAAGTGCTAAATCTTACTGCTCTTTAGTATAACTAAATTCATTTTGTGTCACCGGTGGTGACACTTTTTTTAACTCTCAAATCTTATCGTTAATGAGATTCGCAATCCTTTCGGATATCATTTTCCTCTGCGGTATTCACAAAAACTCACTCCCCTATTTTAACAGAAATGAATTTTTTGAATTTCTCGAAATCTCCGCCTACAAACTTATCCTTATAAAGCCTGATAACCATTTTCTTTTTTGTATCAAGCCAAATTTTATTTCCGTCATCTCTCATTCCGGCAATTTCGCTATAGGGAGTTCTCACGGTAACATTTCCGTCCGTGCTGACAATTTCGTCTTCCTTAAATTCAATGGTTCTTATCCAGTTTTCACCGTCTAAAATTTTCATATTTCGCCTGTACTGCGAAGCAGTCAAAACCAAATCTCTGAAAAATGCTCTGTAAATACAATAAATCGTCATCATCACGGCATACACATACAAATACGCTCTGCCGTCACCCGACATATTCAAAATCACAATAAAAACAACAAGCAATACTGCCGTAAAGCTCCAAAGAATTTTGAATTTTACACGTGAGCCTTTACGCATATTTTCTTTGCCCCACGACATATAAAGTTCTTTTGTAACCTGAAATTCGTTTTTCATCATCGGCAGCTTCCTTTCCCAATTTTTTTCTGTTTGTCGGTTTGTCCAGCGGTCTGCGATTAGTGATTAACAAAACTCATAATCTGAAATCAAGCCCTTTATATCGTCCACAAAACTTCCGACCACCACAATTACGCATTATCCAATCATATTCTTAAGTTCATAAAGCTTATTCAAAGCCTCAATCGGAGTAAGTGTATTCACGTCAAGCTCACGCACAAACTCCTCAACCTTTGAATTAGCCGAACCCAACAGTGACATCTGCGGTTCGGGTTCAGTGATAACCTCTTTCTTTCTCTTCTTTGGACGTTCCGTTTTCTTTCCGCTTTCAAGCTCTTTCAGAATAGCCTTTGCCCTTGTAATTACCGAATCGGGCAGTCCCGCAAGCTTTGCAACCTCAATTCCGTAGCTGTCGTCCGCACCGCCGGGAACTATCCGTCTTAAAAATGTTATATCGTCGCCACGTTTTTTAACGGCAATATTATAATTCTTAACACCGTCCAGAAGCTCTTCCATAACTGTAAGCTCGTGATAATGCGTCGCAAACAATGCCCTTGCACCGAGTTTCTTTTTATCGGCAACATATTCAAGCACCGCCCTTGCAATGCTCATTCCGTCAAATGTCGAAGTACCTCTGCCGATTTCGTCAAGAATAAGCAGACTTTGTGAAGTTGCATTTTTTATGATTTCCGCTACCTCGTTCATCTCTACCATAAATGTAGACTGACCGCTTGCCAAATCGTCGCTTGCTCCGACCCTTGTATAAATTGCATCGGTTATGGCAATCTTCGCACTGCTCGCAGGAACAAACGAACCTATCTGAGCCATAAGAACTATAAGTGCAGTTTGCCGCATATACGTTGATTTACCTGCCATATTCGGACCCGTGATAATCGCAACTCTGTTATCCTTTCCGTCAAGCGTTACATCATTCGGAACAAACGGAGTATCGCTCAAAAGCTTTTCTACAACAGGGTGTCTGCCGTCCTTAATGACAATTTCGCCGTTCAAATTAACATCGGGTCGGCAGTACCTCATATCAACCGCAACAACCGCAAACGAGGTCAGAACATCAAGCCTTGCAATTGCTCTTGCGGTGTTTCCTATTCTTTCGAGATTCTCCGCAATCTTATCACGCACTTTCACAAACAGCTGATATTCAAGTGCAATAGCCCTATCCTTTGCCCCGAGAATTTTTCCCTCTAATTCTTTAAGCTCGGGAGTTATATAACGCTCGCAGTTTGTAAGGGTCTGCTTTCTTATATATGTATCGGGAACAAGCTTTTTATATGAATTTGAAACCTCTATATAGTAACCGAAAACTCTGTTATAGCCTATTTTCAGTTTAGGAATACCCGTCTTTTCTCGCTGCTCCGCTTCAAGCTTTGCAAGTACACCCGTTGAATCCGACATATCACCTTTGAGATAATCAATCTCCTTGCTGAAACCCTCACGGATAAGATTACCCTCACGCACCGAAAACGGCGGGTCTTCGACAATTGCCCTGTCGATTAAATCTCTCATATCTTCAAGTGTATCTATACTTGCATAGATATCCCTTAATTCTGTAGACGAAACATTTTCAAGATTAGTTTTTATTTCGGGAATTTTTCCGAAAGCCGATTCAAGCGAACGCAAATCTCTGGCATTCGCCGACCCGAAAACTATCTTAGTCATAATACGTTCAATATCAAAGATACCTGTCATTGAAGCGATAGTTTCACCTCGGAGGACTGCATCTCCGACAAGCTCCTCAACGGCATTCTGACGGCGGATAATCGCCGCACAGCTGATTAAGGGCTGTTCTATCCAGCGTCTGATTAAACGCTTGCCCATAGCTGTTTTCGTGTTGTCGAGAACCCAGAGAAGAGAACCTTTCTTTTCCTTTGTACGCATAGTTTCGGTAAGTTCGAGATTTCTCTTTGTGTTGAAATCAAGGTGCATAAAGCGGTCTTCACCGTACAGCTCAACGTGATTTATTCTTTCAAGTCCCGATATCTGCGTCTTTGAAAGATAAATCAAAAGACAACCGAGAGAACGGACTACTCCGTCATAATTTTCAAGGGACAACTCTTCAAGACTATCCTTTTTGAAATGTGCAAGAACAGTTTTCACTGCGTTGTCATAGTCAAAATATTCGTCCTCCAGCATTTCAACGGAAACTCTCATTTTATCGTTGATAAAAGAAACTATCGGTTTTAACTTGTCGACCTCGCCGCCGATAAGCATTTCACTGGGGTTATACCGTGCAAGCTCGCTTTTCATCTGCGAACCGTCTTTAGTTATCTCAATGTCGCAGCAATAAAGCTCACCTGTGGAAACATCGCAGAATGATATAGAATACTTATCCCCGAACGTAAACACCGAGCATATAAAATTATTTCTGGACTCATCAAGCATAGTATCTTCCATAACCGTGCCGGGTGTGATAACTCTGATTATCTCACGCTTAACTATACCCTTTGCGGTCGTGGGGTCTTCCGTCTGCTCGCAGATAGCGACCTTGTAGCCCTTTGCGACAAGCTTTGCGATATACGTTTCGCTGCTGTGATACGGCACGCCGCACATAGGAGCACGCTCCTCCTGACCGCAATCCCTGCCTGTTAAGGTGAGTTCGAGTTCTCTCGATACAAGAATTGCATCGTCGTAGAACATCTCGTAAAAGTCACCCAATCTAAAGAATAATATGCTGTCCTTGTTCTGCTCCTTGATACTGAAATATTGTTTCATCATAGGGGATAATTCCGCCATATTTCCACCTCCAATTGTATTGCTTCGCAACATGAAGTGTGCTTTGCACATTATTTTTCTTAAACAGTTGCTTAAATATAAATTCTTATTCGCCGCAAGGCGAACTTCATATGCCGTAAGGCACGCTATCAGCCGCAGCCGCCGCAGGAACTGCATCTTCCCGAACAGCCCATACCGCCTATAAAGTCCGTGGTTTCGGGGTCGTCACCGTCTGCCGAGTTCTGGATAATTGCAAGCACTCTCTGGAGTTTTTCGTCAAACTCTTTCTTTGCCTTATTGTAATTAACCATATTTTCGTTCTGCATAACCTGTGCATAGAGATGACGCATTTCCTTATTAAGTTCCTGAATTTTCTCCTCGTCCTTGTCAACCTTTGAAGCTTCGCTGTTGATTGTCATTCTCTTTATGTTGAAGTTTGTGATAAGCTCCTGAAGCTCTTCGTCCGCTTCGCTTGTCTGCTCCGCAAGACGCATTTTTATATATGTTTCGTCCTGCTGGATTTCCCTGCCTATCTGTCTTGCAAGCTCTATCATATCCATTTTGCTCAAATCCTTTCTGTTTACGCAAGCTCACCGTTCAAAATCCAGTTTCTTGCCTTGGTAATCCTAACGTTCACAAACTGACCGATAAGACTTTCATCTCCGGGGAAGTCAACTATAATATTACCGCTCGTTCTCGCCGTCAAAATCCCGTCCTTGTCGGTTTTGCCCTCGACAAGAACTCTCACCGTTCTGTCAATCATAGACGCACAGCGTTTTGCGGCAATCTCCTCCTGAACTTTCAAAAGCTCCGCAAACCATTCCGTTTTCTGCTTATGAGTGTAGGGGTCGGGCATTGTTGCCGCAGGAGTACCCTCTCTCGGAGAATATATAAACGTAAAGAGTGATGTAAACTCAACCTCTTTCACAAGCGAAACAGTGTCGAGAAACTCCTCGTATGTTTCTCCGGGGAAGCCTACTATAACATCTGAGGTAAGACTTAAATCGGGGATTCTCTCCTTTGCGTAATTAATGATATCGAGATATTTCACTCTGTCATAGTGGCGGTTCATAGCCTTTAAAACTCTGTCGTTACCCGACTGGAACGGCAGATGAAGATGTGTCGAAATATGCTTGCTGTCTGCGATAACGTCAATAAGCTCCTTTGAACAATCTTTGGGGTGCGATGTCATAAACCTGAGCCAATAGTCACCCTCGATTTTGTCAATCTCCGCAAGGAGTTCTGCAAACGATTTCTTTTCATCAAGAGTTTTTCCGTAGGAATTAACATTCTGACCGAGAAGTGTAATATCCTTGTAACCTGCGTTTATCATTTCTCTTGCTTCGTTCACAACGTCCTCAAATTTACGGCTTCGCTCACGTCCTCTGGTATACGGAACAATGCAGTATGTACAAAAATTATTGCAGCCGTACATAATCGGCAGCCAACCTTTGAATGTGCCGTCACGTCTTGTCGGGATTCCCTCGTAAACCGTTTTATCGTCAACACCTGTTTCGTAAACTCTCTTGCCGACTGTTACAGCATTGTAGAAAAGCTCGGGAAACTTATGAAGTGAGTGTGTGCCGAACACTAGACCCACAAACGGAAAGCTCTTGTACAGTCTGTCGGTGACGTGCTTCTGCTCCATCATACAGCCGCAAAGACCAATCAGCACGGAGGGATATTTTCTCTTAATGTTTTTCAATGCACCGACATTTCCGAAAACTCTGTCCTCTGCGTGTTCTCTCACGGCACAGGTATTGAAAAGGATAAAGTCGGCATCTTCCGTTTTCTCTGTGAAGTTAAAGCCCATATCGGAGAGCATACCCTTGATTTTTTCGCTGTCCGCCACGTTCTGCTGACAGCCGTAGGTTCTTATGCAGGCAAGCGGAACATCTCCCCTTGCACGAACAGCCATAACCTCCGCCGACATTGCGGTATAATTTTTTTCGTCGCTGAATTCCTTATATGTAATATTGCTAGCCAAGTGCCACACTCCCAAAATTTATATTCATTAATCTGTCATTTATTATCCGAAAAATTACAAATATGTAACGCTTCATAATCTCACATTATATAATACCACAAAACGGAGAAATCTTCAAGCACTGCTGAGATTTTAATAAAATGTTCATTTATACTCACGGTCTAAAAGATTTACCATTTAAAGTTTTGTCAAGCTTTTCAAAGCTTGCGGGTGACGGAACAACCCAAGAAGCCGAGCCGTGGCGACAGCTGATTGGCTGTTGTTCCTAGTGGTCTTGCACCAGCAGGGGCAGAGCCTCGCTCACTGACAAAACCAACTTACAAAGAAAAGCAAACTACCCTCAGCGAAACTAAACAAACTATGCTTAGAAAATAAAAGCATATACAAAAACGTATCTATTCGTACAAACCAACAAAGGCAACAGCGAAGCGAATTGCCGGTCAGAGGAAGTTTGCTATAATACGAAAGTTGGCAGAAGCCGCATTTATTCCTTATTCTTTCTTCTTCATTCTTTATTATTTACTTCTTATTCATTGATTTAATTTTTTATTAAAATTTGTAATAAAAATTTAATTTTATGTATTGACATTTCCCGAATAATGTAGTAAAATAATTACATTATTCAGTATATAATGATTTTAATCCCAATTAATGAGATTTATTCTGTATATCGATAAACAGTATCACTGAAAATAATTGGTCGGTACTAAACAATATTACAGTAAAGCATAGGAGGCTCAGTATGAAAAAAATTTTATCAATTGTAATCAGCCTTGCCCTTTTGGTCGGATGTATGGCTGTGGCAACAGTATCGGCAAGTGCCGAAAGATTGGCTCGTTACACCGTTTTGGTGCTTGACGTATCGGGAAGTATGGAAGACAACGGCAGACTTGATTCCGAAAAGAAAGCAGCTATTAAGTTCTGTGAAACGGCAACAAAGAATTCAAGCAATAAGGTTGCCCTTTTAACGTTCTCATCTCATGTAGAATATACAGGCGAGTTCACCAACGACCTTGAAGAGCTTAAGAAAGAAATTAATGCTCTTGAGCCGCTCGGCGGAACTAACTTCTGTGAATCCCTTGCAGCAGCCAATAAGCTTTTGAATGACGAACAGAAAAAAAGCACTAAGTTCGAGAGAAACATTGTATTTTGCTCCGACGGTCTTCCCCAGACAGGCGACACACTCGAAACATACAAGTACACACCTACGGACGACCGCTCATACTTCAGATACGGCAACGCAGCTTTGAAGTATGACGATGTAAACATTAAACCTAACACAAATGTTTACACAATCGGCTTCTTCCAAGGTCTTACAGGCACAAAGGCTACATTCGCACCTCAGCTTATGAAAGACCTCGCTAACAGACTTTCAACAGTTGCAGAAACAGAGGACGAGCTTATAAAAGCATTCGAGAATTTCGCAGGCGATATCACAAGAGTTGAAACTCCCGATACTCCCACACAGCCTTCCTCGGGAAATTCCGGCACGACAACCACAACAACCACAAACGCAGTTCAGAATCCGTCAAACGCAGCTGAAATCGCAGCAGCAATCCAGACAGGTTCACCTCTTACATACGTTGTTATTATTGCAGCAGCATTTGTAATTTTCGGTGCAGTTGCTGTTTCAAGCAAAAAGAGCTATTCAAAAAAGTAATTAAATAAAAATTGCTAAAATTTGGACGTATCATTTTTATAATGGTACGTCCTTTTTATATGTATAAATTTCTCATTAAAGGAAATTAATAATATTATCAAACTCACAGGAGGAGTTCAGAATATGAACAGAAAAATTCTTGTTTCTATATTGGCACTTTCTCTAAGTGCTTCGTTTGCAGGCTGCAAGACCTCACCAACGGTTGAGGGTACTGCTCCCACCGCCTCAAATACAGAGGTTCACACCGACACGGAAATTAAACAGCCAAACGGTTTAAATACGGACACCGATACGGTAATCGATAAATCCCAATTGATAAGCTCCGAGGACATCAAGAAGATTACCGACACCGACACAGCTGCCGAAAAGAACACGGAAAATACCCTCTCACCGTCAAGCATTGATATAGGCGGAATCACGTTTGAAGCCAAGCTTATACCTTTTGACAAAACTCTCAAGATATCGGATATGGAGGACATCGACAGCACGGTTTTCGGAGATACACTCTACATTCTTGAGAAGAAAAATCTCCACACCTACACCATTACCGACAGTTCTATAATTAAAGAAAACGACATCAAGCTTGACAACAAATACGAGAGAGTAGATGCCGATGCTTTCGGAAACATTTATCTCAGCGACAGCAAGTTCAATGCGGCTACGCTCAACGATGACGGCACTGTAACGGAGCTTGACCTTACCGGTAAGCTTGCAATGTCGAAAGTTATGAATTTCGGATTGAGCAGCAACGGAAAGGACGTTATCCGCAAATACGTTGACGGAGAAATTGAAGAGTGGCTTCTTGACGGTACGGACACCGACACAGCTGCCGAAGAGGACACCGAAACAGATATTGAAACCGACACCGAAACCGATAAAGCCACGGAAGACCAGCCACGATTCACAAAAATCAGCGACATTGAATTTTCAGGGAATCACATTCTTGTCGGCGGCAGCTTCAACGACGGAAAAGATACCCTGAGAGCCGCCGTATTCGACTATGACGGCAATCAGACGGCACTAACCGACAACAAAATTTCCGGTGACAACATTGTTTCGATGACGGAAACCGACAACGGAATTATCATATCCACGGGAAGTAATCTTTCCCTTTGGCAGAATGACGGCACGGAAATAGGTCAGACCAAAAGCAGTGAAACAGCGGTACTTTTTGGAACAGAAAATCCTGTATGGATAAACGATGTATTCGCTATGGACGACGGTTCAGTGCTTATGATTTGCTCGGCGGAAAACGATAAGGGTGAAATTAACGTTTTGGCTTACAGCATTAGAGTAGTTTAACGGTACTATTCGCTGATATTTGATTTTTGATTTTTTAAGAAAGCACCTCTCCGAATTTTTCGGGGAAGTGCTTTTTTAATCACAAACTTTCCGCAAACTCCGCTGCTTTTTTTAAACAGTACTCCGCAGAGCGGCGGCGAATCTCTCCCCTGTCATTGAAGCCGTCAAGATTGAAATTTTTCTTTTCCGAGAAAACTCCGCTGCGTGTCGCAAAACCAATACAGACAGTACCCACGGGATTTTCTTCCGTGCCGCCCGTAGGTCCGGCAACTCCCGTAGTGCTTACGGCTATATCCGCATTTGAGATTTTACGCACACCCTCTGCCATTTCTTCGGCGGTCTGAGTGCTGACCTCGGTGTACTTATCGATAGTTTCTTTTTTAACACCCAACACCGAAATTTTAATCTCGTTCGAGTATGAGCAGACACCGCATTCAAACACACTGCTTGCCCCCGAAACGTCCGTTATCATCTCGGACAGAAGTCCTCCCGTACAGCTTTCGGCAGTTGCTATTTTTAAATTTTTCTCACGTAATGTGTTTACTAAATTTTCCTGAACGTTCATATTTTTAAAACTCCTTTTTGTTATATCGGCTATACTCGAAAGCGTTAAGATTTAGCACTTTTCGTTCTCAGACCGGCAATTCGCTACGCTGTTGCCTGTTTTGGTTTGTTCAATTTCGCTGAGGGTAGTTTATTTTCTACGCTGATTTGTTGCATCAGCGACAGGGCTCTGCCCTTGACCCGCAAGCCTTTGTAAAGGCTTGTGCGAAACTTTAAAATGGCAAATCTTTTAGACCGTGAGTATAACACTTATAAAGTATATTTTTATGTCAACCTAAGCATACTATAATAATACATCAAAAAATCCGTAAAATCAATTATTATAGCAATTCAACAAATTAACAAGACACACAAAACCGTTTATACCGAGGAGCAGTAAGATTTACAAAATTATCCGTTTCATATAAAACCCCTCTGTCCTGCGGACATCTCCCCTATAAGGGGCGACTTTGAGAAATCGAGAACCCAAAAGCCTCCCTTTTAAGGAAGGTGGCAGCCGTAAGGCTGACGGAGGGATTTTTTTAAAGATTGTCGCTAAATCTTTTCGCTTGTGATTATAATCCTAATGCGGTAGTTTTTGACCGACTTTATTTCGTACAATAACAATCATATCAAAAACTTTTGGTCGGGTAGATGAAGTAAGGCTACAGAGGACTGGCTTCACGTGTTTCCAGTCGGCGTTGCCGACCGTTGTCCGCCGCATTATTTAAAAAGGTTACAATTTTGAAGTTGAAAAATACATAAATTTTTGGTATATTTTATATAGATACATTTTATCGAAAAGAGGTGAGAAAGTTGCTTAAAAACATCAGCTTGGGAATGGCAATACTTATTAACGTCCTTATAATATGCTTATGGGACTTTCTCTCCTATATTCTCTCCCGAAACATCGGTCAAAAACATGTAAACTACAGGAATTTCCCCTACCGTGCATATAAGTACGAACATAAAGGAAAATTCTATACCGAGAATTTCGACATAGACAAATGGTATAAGCTTCTGCCTATCAAGTATAACCGACTGGGGTTAAACTCCAAAAAGATTTCCGAGGCAGATATACCGAAATTAAAAACCTATCTTACGTACACTTGCAGAAGTGAATTCTGTAATATTGTAAACTGTTTGTATTTCCTTTTTGCGATAACAATGAATATTCCGTATCTTGGATTCATTATAGGTGTAATTGCGGTAACAATAAACATTCCATTTATTTTAGCAAACAGGTACGTAAGATTTTTCCTGCTTAACGAATTTGTAAAAAAACGAAAGGAACGTCAAATTCTCGATTATATCGAAGAGAACAATCCCGATAAATACGATTTGGACAATTTTTGAGGTAACATTATGGCTTGGTTTTTTTCAGACATTGTAACAACACCCGTTCACACTATAACAGGCGAAAACGCACAGCATATTATTAAATCGCTGAGAATGAAAATCGGCGAGGAGCTTTCAATCTGCGACAGCAGCAAAATTCAATACGACTGTAAAATTGAAAACATTAACGGCGGAACTGTTGATGTAACCGTGATTGATTCATACCCCTGCAAGAACGAACCTCACACAAAGGTCACGCTGTATCAGGCACTTACAAAGGGTGACAAAATGGACTTTATCATTCAGAAATCCGTTGAACTGGGTGTAACGGAAATTGTACCCATACTTACGGCAAGATGTGTTTCACGTCCCGATGAAAAGTCTATGAAAAAGAAAATAGAACGCTGGAACAAAATCGCACTGCAAGCGGCTATGCAGTCACGTCGGGGAATTATCCCAATTGTAAAACCGCTGATGAAGCTTAACGATGCCGCAAAGCAGGCAGGCAGCAAGGCTGTAGTCTGCTATGAGCTGGGCGGCAGACCTCTCGGGGAGCTTACGGAAACACGCAGGTCGGAACTGTCGCTTTTTATCGGAAGCGAGGGCGGATTTGAGAGTTCGGAGGTTGAGGAGATTATTAACAACGGAGGAGCGGCGGCAACCTTGGGCAACAGGATTCTCAGAGCAGAAACAGCACCGCTTGCGGCACTTTCGGTTATTATGTACTTAACTGGCAATCTCGGAAACGAAAACACGGAGCTAAGAACGGACAACGGTGAGAACATTCACGGAGGTAATTGGTCGTATTCGTGAAGCAAGTCTACAAATGACTATCTTCACGTATTAAAAAAACAAAAAGAGCAGTTATTTAACTGCTCTCCTTTTTTTGTTAAAAATTTTGATTACTATACTCGAAAGCGTTAAGATTTACCGCTTTCTTTCCTAAGACCGACAATTCGCTACGCTGTTGCCTGTTTTTGTTTGGGCGGAGAGTTTTTGTTTTTTGATTGTTTTTCTTTGGTTATTCGCAGTTTGTAGTGGGTAGTGGGTTTCCCGAAAGTGCCTTCAAGGCGACCGCCACCCTTGACAGAACCTGAAAGAAATGCTGTGTGGTC
>CADCHW010000016.1 GCA_902801245.1 uncultured Ruminococcus sp. | reverse complement strand
CGGTCAAAGCCGAGCTGCCGACAGCCGCAAGCATTCCGCACATAATCAACAGAGATACTATCCGTTTTTTCAAAATAAAAACAACTCCTTTTTAAGATTTATTATATTTTACCATAATTTTACTATAAATGTCAACGAGTTTTAAAATATTATTAAATCTTTGTAAATGATATATATATATATATATATATATATATGGAGCGATATTTTTATTTAATATAACTATAAATTTCATATTAATATAAATCCCCACAACCAAAAAGGGTTAAAAAATATTCCAAAAAACAAACCGCACAAACAAAGCCTGTCTGTGCGGTAAAAAATACTTATACAAAAAAATTCAAAACCCTAATTACGCATTACTTGTGGTACTTGCTTCCGGAATTAATGGAAAATGCACGGTAAATCTGTTCACATAACATAACTCTAGCCAATTGGTGAGGGAAAGTCATCTCGGACATAGAAAGCTTTAAAACCGCTCTCCTCTTAACCTCCTGCGATAACCCCCAGCTTCCGCCTATAACAAACACAATATTACTCACACCGTTTACAGCCGAATCGCCGAAAAACTCCGCAAAAGCCTTTGAGGACTTCTGTTTCCCCTCAATGCACATAGCTACAACCTTTGCCGACTTATCTATTTTAGACAAAATCCGCTTACCCTCTGCATTAAGAATATTTTCAATTTGAGAACCGTTCGGGGAATCGGTAGTTTTCTCCTCGTCAACCTCCGTTATTTCAAACTTACAAAAAGCCTGCAAGCGTTTTGAATATTCGGCAACAGCGTCTTTCAAATACTTTTCCTTAAGTTTCCCCACACAAACAACATTCACCTTTAACATTTCACATTCCCCATTAAAATACAACGCTCCGCCCGTCCGTGACAACAGGTGCGACCGTCAAAGTAAAATCGCTGTTAAGCTCCATACCCTTAGCTGTCAGCTCGTTCAAAGCTTCCTGATACGCAATTTCGGGCATATTGTTTTCACGGCTGAGATGTGCAAGCACAAATCTTTTAGTGCCGCTTTTGACAAGCTTCGGTAAAAACTCCGCACAAACAGCATTCGACAAATGTCCTATATCCGACATAATTCTCCTTTTCAAATGATACGGATAAGAACCCATTTGCAGCATTCTCACATCGTGATTTGATTCTATAACAACCGTATCACAACCCATTAAAGCATTTTCAACCTCTTCCGAAAGATAACCCAAATCCGTAGCAAGAGCAAACTTCACGTCACTCATAGTCACCTTGTAACCGCAGCCCTCGGCACAGTCGTGAGAAATCGGAAAGCTGTCAATGTGCATAGTATCAAGGTCAACTCCGCTGTTTGAAATTATATGGCAGTCTGTTTTCTCGTCAACAAGGTTAAGGCTTCTCATTGCCTGCTGAGTTCCCAATGTCGAAAACACAGGTATAGAATATTTGTTGGCGAACACTCTGACCCCCTTTGCGTGGTCGGTGTGTTCGTGGGTTATAAATATCGCCTGAACTGTCGATATATCGATATTGTTGTCATTCAAAGCTGTTGTAATCTGTTTAGCCGACCGCCCTACATCAATAAGTATACCTTTGCCGCCGCTTGCTATGTAATAACTGTTCCCCTGACTTCCGCTGAAAAGCGGCACAAGTTTTGCCATTTCTTATACGTTCCTTTCCGCACAAAATATGCCGTTTTTTAAATCACTTCAAAAAACGGCATTATCTCTTAACTCTTAAATTTCATCATCTAAGCTCTCTAGGTATGTAACTCTTCTGATATCCGCACCTATGGCGGTGAGCTTGTCTATAATTTTCTCGTATCCACGCTCGATATATTTGATGTCGGATATCTCCGTTATTCCCTTTGCCGCAAGTCCTGCAATCACCATTGCCGCTCCTGCTCTTAAATCTAAAGCTCTCACCTTTGCACCGTTGAGATACTGCTTTCCGTAAATATATGCGGTGTTTCCGTTGTCGATTATATCCGCTCCCATTTTCCTCAGCTGCGGAAGATACGAAAACCTGCTTTCCCAGACACATTCCATAACTCTGCTCCTGCCGTTCGCCGTTGAAAGCAACGCAACAAACTGTGGCTGCATATCTGTAGGAAATCCCGGGTGGGGCATAGTTTTCACGTTACAGCTTTTTAGGTCGTTCTCTCTGATAACACGGATAGCCTCGTCATACTCCTCAACGACTGTACCCGTATCCCTGAGCTTTGTCGTAATAGACACAAGGTGTTCGGGAATAACATCTTTAATAAGAACGTTTCCGCCTGCCGCCGCAACTGCCGCCATATACGTACCCGCTTCAATCTGGTCGGGTATAATCGAATATGTACAGGAATGAAGATACTCCACTCCTCTTATTTTAATAACGTCCGTGCCTGCACCCTTGATATTCGCACCCATAGAATTAAGGAAATTCGCAAGGTCTACAATGTGCGGCTCTTTTGCAGCTCTGTCAATAACGGTTCTGCCCGGAGTTTTAACAGCTGCAAGCATAGCGTTCATAGTTGCTCCCACAGACACAACATCAAAGTAAATCGGCTTTCCCTCCAGCTTATCCGAGGTAAGCTCAATCTGCGTCGGGAGGATATTGCACTCCGCTCCGAGAGTTTCAAATGCTTTCAAATGCAAATCTATAGGACGTTCGCAAAAACTGCATCCGCCCGAGAAAGGCACTAAAGCCTTTCCGAATTTTCCCAATAATGCACCCAGAAGATAATATGACGCTCTCATATCTCCCACAAGCTTTTCACAGGTAACTTTATAGCTTGTAATACCTCTGGGATCTATTTCAACCCTTGAATCATCTCCGTCTATTTTAGTAACCTTTGCACCCATATGTTTCAGGATTGCAAGAATTACCGCAACGTCTTTGATTTTAGGTAAATTTTCTATAACACACGGCTCATCAGCAAGCACTACAGCCGGAATTATCGCAACAGCGGCATTCTTCGCACCGCTTATGGAAACTTCGCCGTAAAGCTTATTTCCTCCGTTAATAACAAATTTATCCACTTAGGCTCTCTCCAATCCGGATTAATTACGAACACCTTTCTCAACACGGTATTCGATAACAAAAACGACCGCCTTTAACCAAATCGGCTTTTATCTATTAATTCTTTTCTTTTCTCTGTTCATTCTTCATCAATTGTAAAACAATAAACCGATAAAATTTTAAAAAGGCAGTCTGCCGTAAACATCAATCATAACAAGTTCTGCTTAACACATATACCCGATTTTCTACCCGTCGGGGTCTGACGACCCCCTGAAATACGATTGTTCAATTAATTTAAGTTATCTTTCTTCGACCGGCAATCAGCTGTCGCCTACGGCTCGGCTTCTTGGGGTGTTCCGTCGCCCGCAAGCTTTAAAAAGCTTGACCAAACTTTTAACAGGTGTTAAAACCACACTTTCTCTATTATCCAACAGTACACACTATAATGATAATACAAACGGCGAAAAATGTCAACAATATTTCAATAAGTTACAAAGAAATATCAATTTCCACAACTTTACTCTATTGGCGGCTCATGAAATTCAGCTATATCCATACCCGATATATACATATCAAGCTTTTCGTCATCGTATTTATTCAAGTCACGAATCCCTGCGAGCAGCTCCATATGATGTCTTAACTCGTGAGCGAACGTATGGCGGAGTTTTTCATAGAACTCCGAATTACTCAAATGACCGTAAACCTTATTAAACGAGCCGTAATATATCACAATGAATCTCCCCGTAAACTCATTGTGGTACTCGCCCATAACATAAAGCGGACGAAAAGGAACACTCTTCGGGTGAGTCTTAATCTCCTCGGACAGAATAACCCCTCCGCTAAGTCCGTCGAGAATCTCACCGGGGGTGTTGTCTATAATTCTTCCGAGCATATCCGTAACTTCTTCGTATGTCTTCATAGCGGCATTAATCGAGGAAGTCTTTAAGCTTCTTGCTTCTGCTGGGGTGTCTGAGCTTACGCAAAGCCTTAGCCTCAATCTGACGGATACGCTCCCGTGTAACCTTGAACTCTCTGCCTACCTCTTCAAGAGTTCTCGAACGTCCGTCCTCCAAACCGAAACGAAGTCTAAGCACTTTCTCTTCTCTCGGGGTGAGTGTATCGAGAACCTCGGAAAGCTGCTCTTTTAAAAGTGTATGACTTGCGGCATCAGCCGGAGCAGGTGCATCGTCATCAGGGATAAAGTCGCCGAGGTGAGAATCCTCCTCTTCACCGATAGGAGTTTCGAGAGAAACAGGCTCTTGTGCGACACGCATAATCTCTCTTACCTTATCGACAGGCATATCGATAACCTCCGCAATTTCCTCCGCCGACGGCTCATGACCGTTAGTATGCAGAAGCTGACTCGACACCTTTTTAACCTTATTGATAGTTTCAACCATATGCACGGGAATTCTTATAGTTCTTGCCTGGTCGGCGATAGCCCTTGTAATAGCTTGTCTAATCCACCATGTAGCATATGTTGAAAATTTAAAGCCCTTGGTATAATCAAATTTTTCAACCGCTTTAATAAGACCGAGGTTACCCTCCTGAATCAAATCAAGGAACTGCATACCTCTTCCGAGATATCTTTTGGCAATGCTTACAACAAGCCTTAAATTTGCTTCCGAAAGACGTTTCTTAGCGGCACTGTCGCCCTCTTTAATTCTGATAGCAAGGTCAACCTCCTCTTCGGAGGAAAGAAGCGGAACTCTGCCGATTTCCTTAAGGTAAACCTTTACAGGGTCATCAATAGTAAGAGCACCCTCGCCTGTTTCGGAGAATGTTTCACCCTGAGCGGCAAGCTCGTTTTCGAGATTATCAAAGGTATTGTCGTCGAAATCCTCGATAACCTCAACGCCTGCGGCTTCGAGAGCGTCGTAAAATTTTTCGAGCTGTTCCGGGTCGAAGTCAACCTCGCCCATAGCGTCAAGAATTTCCTTAGTACTGAGGTTACCCTTAACCTTACCTTTTTCTCCGAGTTCTTTTAAAATATTCTTCTTATCCGGTACTTGTGCAGCCATAGCCATACCCATTCCCTTTCTTTTATTTTCGCACGTGAAGCCAGTCCTTTTTATCCTTAACTTCACTAACCCGACCAATACGGAAATAATCAATAGCTTATTATTCTATATTTTCGCACGTGAAGATAGTCCTTTTATCCTTAACTTCACTAACCCGACCAATACGGAAATAATCAATAGCTTATTATATTATTTGTATATGTCGGATTTTTATATTTGAAGATAATCTTTTTATCCTTAACTTTATGTACATTTCACTTTCCGCTGTTCGACAAACTTCCGACTGTCATAATTATTAATTCTTCTTTATTCTTCATTCTTTATTCTTTAATTCAATTCCCTTTTTTCTTTAAGGAATTAAAATATGCTTGAATATCCTCATCGGATTGCTGTGCAATCTCACCTGCCGAGTGCTTGTTCCCCTCCGACAGAATTATATTAACATATTCTTTGCAAGCTTCGGGTGAATTTGTTTCAACAATATTTTTTGCCAGAATAGACGCAATCCTTGAATTTTCCTCTTCGTTAAATTCTCCCGAAATATCAACCATTGAAACATTTCTGCCGTTCAGCACTCTCTCCGTTATAACGGAATAAACTCTCCTGTTAAACTCCGTAATAATTTTTTCGGGCGGCAATTCCCCATACACACTTCTCACCATATCCGGATTAAGCATAAGATACGCAATCAAAGCTTCCTCCGCCTTAACTGCTCTCACCTTATCGGCATTATGCGGATTCAGCTTGTCGTGATTACCCGTAAGTCGGTTCTGAACACGGCTGAACTCCTCTTTCTTCTCACGCTTATAACGTCCTCTGATATATTTTGAAATCTGAGCATTAACGGAATTTTTATCCACTCCCATTTCCTCGCAGAGCTTTCCGACATAAACATCTCTTTCAATCTGATTGTCAAGATGTGAAAGCAGCTTTGCCGCTTCCGTCATAAACTTTACTTTTCCGTCAATCGTATTAATATTATATCTCTGTTTCAGCTTGGATATTCTGTATTCAAGGTCATTACCCGTTCCCTCAAGCAATTGTTTAAACTTGATATATCCGTTGCTGCCGTGACGTTTTATGTATTCATCGGGGTCTTTGCCGTCGGGTACGGTGAGTACTTTTATGTCAAGACCCTCTTTTCTGAGAATATCAATAGCCCTTGACGTGGCTTTCTGCCCGGCTTCGTCCGCATCGTAGCAAATGACAACTCCATTAGTGTATCTCTTAATGATAACAGCCTGTTCCTGTGTCAAAGCCGTACCCAAAGTGGCAACAGCAAAGTCGAAGCCTGCCTGATGAAGAGCGATAACGTCCATATATCCCTCACATAGGATAAGCTTATCCGACTTTGAATTTTTCGCCCTGTTCAGTGCAAAAAGATTATTACTCTTTTTAAATGCCACCGTATCGGAGGTATTCAAATATTTAGGCTTCTCGTCCGTCATAATTCTGCCGCCGAAAGCGACAACATTTCCACGAACATCAATAATCGGAAACATAACTCTGTTTCTGAATCTGTCGATAAGACCGCCGTTTTTGTTCTGCATTGATAAGTTAGCCTGAACAAGCTCCGAGGGATAGAAGCCTTTCTCCTTGATAAGATAATCCGTAAGAGCCGACCAGCTGTCCGGAGCAAATCCCAAACCAAAACCACGTATGGTTTTATCGGAAAGCTGTCTGCCGTGAAGATAGTCAAGACCGTTTTTTCCGCTTGGTGAGTTCAGCTGAGTATAGAAAAATCTCGCTGCCTCACGGTTAGCCTCATATATTCTGAGCCTGAGCTTATGCATAGAATTATCGTAAGAATTTTCGGGCATATCCATTCCGGCACGTTCAGCCAGAAATTTCACGGCATCTATATAGTCAAGATTTTCAATACGTTTTATGAAATTGATAACGTCGCCGCCTGCACCGCAGCCGAAGCAGTAGAAAGAATCCGTTTCGGGATACACGGTAAACGACGGTGTTTTTTCACCGTGAAAAGGACAAAGACCAACGGGATTTCTTCCCTGTCTTTTCAAATTTACATAGCCTGAAATCACGCTTGTGATTTCGTTTCTCATTCGCAGTTCCTGTAAAAAATCATCGGGCAAAGCCAAGAAAACACACCCTTTTTTAAAATCAGAATCCTAAATTTTCAAACATTTCTTTCGAGGAATCAAAAGCTTCTTTTTCTTTCAAAGCGGCAACTGTTTCCGCCAATTCGGGGGAAAGCTCCGCCAGAGTACACTTTTTAATTTTACACCACGAATCAAGCACACCCAGTGCAACCGTTTTATTATTTGCAATTGGTGAAGTAAGTCCCAGCTTTACGAAATCAACTCCGCACATTGGATAATTGCTGAGTTCACGAATGAGCATAACAAGAGCGGTAAAATCTCTGTACTCCTTGCCCAGACCGTAATTTTGCTTACGGATATTTTCCATTTTGTCAAGGGGAAGTTTCTTTCGGAAAAGGTCAAGAGTTTTTTCTCTGTATGCGTCATTCTTTACAAGAAGTCCGCAGTTATGAAAATTTTTATCAAAATCCTCTACCATTTGATTGTAAATCAGGTCGGCACTGTAAATGTCGAGATATTTGGCAATCGAAAATCCCTTGCCGTCACGGAGAGCCTTTCTGATAAGCCGCTTTGAAGTTTCCGTTTCGAGAATCTCGTTGCATAAATCACGAACCTCGTCGGAGCGTTCTTCATCGAGTATCTTAAACACCGTATTTACAATATCATAAGTGAGCTTATGATTTTTCACTTGAAGTAAAAAGTCATACAAAACCTCGTCCGAATTTGAAACAACGTACATTCCCGAAGTGGGACCCTCATCAAGCATACAATCAATAATTTTTGTAATTGCTTCATAGTCAATGTCGGCAAGTTCCTTTTTCAGAAGCTTTGCGACCTCTGCTCTTCTGAAAACGGGATTTGCGGAATACTCACCCATAACGGTATTTTTAATACCCTCACGAAGCATCCAGATTTTAATTTCGTCCGTTTCCGGCTGTAATCTTTCCACAGCGTGAATTCTTCCCCAGCCGTGTGTTTTCTTTGCAAGCTCGAAAATCTCCTCATTGGCATTACTCCAGTTTGTTATTATATTGAACAGAACAAAAAGAGTAAATTCATCGCAAAGACCCAAAGTTCGCATAAAGTTTTTAACACCCTCGCTCGGTTCGGAAAAAATCTCCATAATTTCAAGACCATATTTTATAAGTTCCCTGTCGGCACTTACAAGACATTCAGTGGCGAAATTATACAGATTGGTGGGGTTAATCCATTCGGTATTGTCAAGGATATAACCCTCGAATTCATCAATTGAACCCAAAGCGGTGTTGTTCTCGGAAAATCTGAAAAGAGTAAAGAAAGCCGCATCGAAGTCATCGTCTGTAATTTCGTGAACCATTCTGTCAATGAGTTCGATAGATTCGGGAGTAACATCGGAACGACCGATATGATAGAGTGTAATACCGTCATAAGCACCGTCGGCATAACCGTAGTCCTCCTCACCGAGTTCGACCGTAAGGGAAAAATCCTCGGGGAGTTCTCCGTTTATTAGATTTTCATTGATAATATCATATATAGCCTTTTCGTACATTCTTCTCCTCTCTTCCTTTTTTAATACGTGCGGACAACGTTCGCCTGAAACACGTGAAGACAGTCTTTTCAAGCAATAACTTTATGAACCCGACCAAAAATTCATCTAAATAAGCAGTTTTAGACTAATCTTAAATATTAAGTTTTATAATTTTGAAGAAATTTTAAGAATACCCAAAAAATCCCTCCATATTATATATACGCAAAAAAACCCAAAAACCCTTTTTTTAACACGTGAAGATAGTTATTTTTTTTATAACTTCACGAACCCGACCGAAAACCGCTGCAAAAGCAAACCGTAGGTTTGCTGCCAAAATTATTCATTATTCTTTATTCTTTTTTCTTTCTTCTTTACTTCCGTCAGCTCGTATGACAGGTCAATCAATCCGAAAATTTCCTTTTCGGGAACAGTGCCGTCAAGGATAATTGTCAGCCATTTTTCCTTATTCATATGATAAGCCTTGAAATAGCCGTCCTTTTGAATGAGAGAGCCAATAAGCATAGGGTCGCATTTCACATCGATAATGTCAACAACCTCGTCACCCTGCAAACCAAGCTTGCACCTCTGTACATCAAGCACCGCCGCATACCATTTATTGTTGCTGCGGTGACGCAAAACAGCGGAATCGGGAGTTTTCTTCCAGAGATATTCGGGGTCTGTGCCGTAGGTTTCCTTAGCGTAGTCAAACACGACCTTTCGGAATTTCTTCCTTTCCTCACTCAGCATAAAATTTCTCCTTATCCGATATCGCCTGCACCTCACCGCTTGTTGCGTCTGCAAGCTCCTTGTTGAGCTTTCCGAAATCGTCCACGGGAATATGGAATAAAATCTCATCGTCAATGATTCCTCCGACACTCGGAATAAGCGAACTCACTTTACCATATTGATTATATGTACAGGTAACTCTGCATTCACTGCAAAGCCGCATTGTCACGGGTTCGGCAGCCGCCAATGCAATGCTTGCCCCGTGAGAGTACGCACGTACAAGACCGCCTGCACCGAGCATAATTCCGCCGAAATATCTTGTCACAACGACAACAACATCGATAATACCTGTTTTCTTTATAACATCAAGCACAGGCACACCTGCTGTGCCCTGCGGTTCGCCGTCGTCGCTGTACCGCATAATTTGACTATCCGACAGAATATATGCGTATACATTATGTGTTGCGTCCCAGTGCTTGGAGCGTATTTCATTTATAAAGTCAACTGCTTCGTCCTGAGTTTTCACAGGCTTGCAGTAACCGTCTGTCATATTCTCACCCTTGCTGTTGAAACATTTTGTAAATCGTAAGCACTATTGCTTGTTAGGAAAAAGAGTTTTAAACTTATGTCGGTTCAAATTATCTATAGACAAAAGACCCGCCAAGGGATTCAAATTTTTTAAAAATCCTCTGACGGGTATTTTAACTTTTGGTTTGTCAAATCAATAATGCTGAATCCTGCGTTTTCGTCAACAGAAATTACTTCTGAGAAAGACCGTAACGCTTATTAAATCTGTCTACACGTCCGCCAGTATCTACAAGCTTCTGCTTACCTGTAAAGAACGGGTGACACTTAGAACAAATTTCAACACGGATATTCTGCTTTGTAGAGCCTGTTTCGATTACATTACCGCAAGCACAGGTAATAGTAGTCTGCTCATACTTCGGATGAGTATTCTGCTTCATATTGTAATTCACCTCTTTCAGTTCCGTAGCAACATTAAAATTATAACATCTTTTCGGAAAAAAATCAAGTGTTTTTTCCAAGATTATTTCAAATTTATAAAAAAATTTATCTTGAAGCTTTGTAATCGGAATATTCTTCAAGACACATACCGAAACTCCGCATTTTTTGTGCATTTTCAGTACCCACAAACCGATAAACCGTCAAATCCTCGACAATACCCGTAATATCGAATTTATCAGCGGTATATCTGTTTATGAATCCGTAATTAATTCCGTTCTTATAAAGCCACGCATATGTATCGGTAAGGGCGAACTCTCCGCTGTCGTCGCCGCTCAGTTTAACAAGCATACCGGTTTGATATTCGTTGCTGCCCCCGGGAGGGAAAATTTCCGCTGCCCGAACCTCGGCTTCCGCTGCGGTGTTACCCTCGTTCTCTAGTTCAAGGCGACAATTTCTGTTAAAAGTATTGCATTCCTCAAAAGACATATATCCTCTTACAACTTCAATGTTAATACCGTCCTTTGCGGCATCTTCAATCATTCTGTCAAGGCTTGTCTTCATAAGAGCATTAACCTTGATTTTATCGTTATAATCCGTTAAGTCCGCATTGTTATACTCGCTTATAGTAACGGAATTATTACAATATTCAAGCAGTGCATCTTCAACATCGGTATCGTATTTCTGATAAAATGCCCCTGTATCAACGGTGGGAGCAACGCTTGAAGTATTTTCCTCGGTTTCTTTTTGCAGGTTATACACGAACAATGCCGACACACCGACGATAAAAGCTATAATTACCAGCATAATAAAAATTCTCAAAAACATCAATCCGACGGTACTTTCTTCTCTGTCTATGCCGTCATAAGACCTTATAACTTTATCGTGTTTACGCTGCCGAGCCACGCTCTTTTCCTTCCTCTCTTTTCACTCTTCACTTTTCACTGTAATTCGACTTTTTCTTTGTAATAATATTGTATAACATTTGTCAATTTATTGCAACAGTAAATTCAAAATTTTAAAATTTTTTAATAATTTTAATTTATACTAAAGAGCATTAAGATTTACCGCTTTTCTTTCTTCGACCGGCAATTCGCTACGCTGTTGCCTGTTTTGGTTTTTATGGAAAGATATTGTTTTGAGAAGTGCCTTTGTTGTTTGCTGTTGCTAGTTTGTTTAGTTTCGCTGAGGGTACTTTATTTTCTACAATAATTTGTTCCGTCAGCGAGCGGGGCTCTGCCCCTGCACCCCGCAAGCTTTGAAAAGCTTGACCAAACTTTAAATGGTAAATCTTTTAGACCGTTAGTATAACAATACTTTGCTATAATTCTGTTGAGAAAAAAATTTTAAAAAATGCCGTAAATTTACAAAAAAAGGTTGATTATTGTCACGAAAAATGTTAAAATTATAATTAACTATAAAATACAGTATAATCATAATAAAAAGGACGGTGTAAACATATGGCTTATTGCTATCACTGTATGACCAAACTGGACTCTCCCGATATGCCTTTCTGCCCCGAATGCGGTCAAAAGCACAATTTTCATCAGGCTAAGAATTTTGAACTCCCTGCCGGAACTATGCTTTCAAGCGACCGCTATCTTATCGGCGAATGTATGGAGGAAAATGATTTTACTCTCACCTACATCGGCTACGATTTAAAAATGGACAGAAAAGTTATCGTTAATGAAGTTTATTATAAGGATATTTTTTTCAGAAACGTTACAGACGGCAGCGATAATTTAAACGTAAGATATGATAACAGAATTATAATCAACGATATTATGAAGCAAATCAGCAAGGAATGTATTGCCCTTTCCGAAGCAGATTCGCTCACAAATGTTGCAAAGGTTTACGATTGGTTTTCGGAGAATAACACGGCATATATAGTATGTGAATATGTAAGTGATATTTCTCTTGCCAAACGTGCCGAAGAAATCGGCAGCTACGAGTGGGAAAATTTTTATGTTATTTTAAAACCTCTTCTTGAAAGCCTTACGGCACTCCACGAGAAGAACCTGTATCACAAAAACATCAAGCCGGGCAGCATTAAAATCAGAAAGAAACTCAACGGCACGGAAGAGCTTGTTTTGACGGAGTTCGGATTCGCCCGCCCCACCGTCGAAAGCGGACTTAATTTCTCACAGTCAACCCCGTACGAGCCGCCCGAGCAGCGTAAGCGTACCCGTAACGAGGGCGAATACACCGATATTTATTCGGCAGCGGCGACTATATACTATGCTCTCACGGCAGCCGAACCGAACGATTTAATCAGCAAGAATATTGATGAAATATTTCCGCTGCTTAAGCCGTACCGCAAGTCGAAGAGAATTCCCGAAAATGTTTACTATGCATTAAAGTATGCTTTGCAGCCCGACCCCGACACACGCTGCAAGTCAATAGAAACATTCATCACACGTCTTGAAACGGTACAGAAACCAACAGCCGTGAAGTCACCCCAGCCCCCTCAACCCTCGCAGTCTGCTCAACCCCCTCAGCAGCCGAAAGCCTCTCCCAAACCTATTTCTTCACAGACAATTATAGCGTCACCGCAGCCGGAGAACACGCCGAAGCAGGATTACATTCCAAATATTGTAAACGACAATGCCGTACCCAACGCTGCACCCAAGCCGACCGCCCCTCAGAGCAATAATTATTCAACCTATGCCGGCAACCCTAACACAATGCAGCAAACAGCCGCTGTCGCTCCCGAGAGCAAGAGCAGCAAAAAGGGTATTATAATTGCACTGAGTGCCACTGTTTGTGTTTTGCTGATTGGAATAGGAATACTTACGTTTTTGCTTTTATCTAAGAACGACAATTCGGATAAAGACAAGGATAACACCGAAAGCAAGGTTACAGTTTCCGAAACAACCGCCGATAACGAAAACGATGACAGCACTAACAGAGAAAAAAACGACAAGAAAAACCCTCCCCCGAAAGATGACGGCGAAAACGATGAACAGTCACAAACGGAGAATGTCGAAAATTCTGCCGATGACAGCGAGCTTAATGATTTTAAGAGCAATGCGGAAACTCTTAATGAACTGCTGCAAGAAGCATTAAATAATGAAGAATATTCTTCTTATACTCTTGATGAGTTTTTCGATTTAAAAGAAAATCCGCAAACAGAAGATTCTTACTACAGAACTATTAACGAAACAAACTATTTTACCGTATGGACTAATAACAAACAACTTGTTGTTTGGAATGATTCCAACTATCAAGAAGGCAATTCCACCATAGAGTATTTTTACAATTCTGATTTGAAAGAGCAGTTTGAATACGATTTTGCAACTAAATTTGGTGATGTTTCAGATATTTTAGAGATTAATGAAGAGTACAGAAATTATTTATTTGAATACACAGCTTTTTTGGGAATAAAGGTTACAGGTGATACTAAAATATTAGAGCTTGATCAATGCATTGATCGAATTTCAAGTCAAATGCAGAATTCCGCAATTTATGCAAACGATTCAACCGATGACACTACAAGCAGCGAAAGCGAAATTACAACCTCCGCTGATTACACCGACGATGGCAACGCTGGTTTATATCAATATTAGCAGTCAGCGAATTGCAAATTATTAATTTACAGAAAGGACAGTGATAAACCTTGCCAGCCAATCAAACCTCCTATTGCCAAAACTGCAATACAACATATCAAAACGCTATCGGCGACTTCTGCCCCAAATGCGGTCAAAGAATGAGCTTGCTTGCAAATCAGAACCCCGGATATGTGCAGCAATCACCGAACGGAAATTATGTAAACAACGGTTATCCTCAGCAGCCAACCCTACAGCAAAGGGGAAACAGCGGCAGCAACAAAGCACTCACAATTTCGCTTATCATAACGGCAGTAATTCTTGTCAGCGGAATAGGTGCAACAATATTCACTGTGAACAGCCTGAACAGCAGCACAAGTAAGAAAAGCAGCTCGGGTCAAGCTTCCAAACGTGATTCGCAATTCTATGTTTCAATGAAGCTTTCTACTATGGAAAGCGATACCGCAACATTAAATATGCTCACCAAGGAAGCCGTGAACACAAGCAAGGCAAGTATAACAACCACCAAATGGAACGGTAAAACCGCTGCCGAAGCTACCATTCACGACATCTGCCTTGAAAACGGCATTGACGACAGTCAGGACTATTATTCAAGGAATATCGGAGAAAATACATATTCTATGGTCTGGTCAAGCTATGGCTACGGCAACGGAAATTTACAAGTTTCCGGCAAGGGCTACAGTGCCACGGGAATGGAGTTCAACGGCTCGGTGAGAATATCCGACCTCGATAACTACTGATTAGTAATTATTAAATCATTAATTCAATAAAAACCCCACACAAAGTTATTAAAACCTTGTGTGGGGATTAATTTTATTAAAATGCAAACCGCAGGTTTGCCGCCTTAATTATTCTTTATTATTTATTCTTTATTATTTCTTCTTTTTTTCCTCTTCGTCTTTATCTTTGAACAGTTTGAGTGCGTCAATCTCCGACTGAACGTGAATAATATCACCTGTTTTGCTCTCGGTGTAAAGATGTACAAGCTCACGCAGAACGTACAGACTATCTGCCGTTGTAACCTTTCCGTCACCGTCAACGTCCGCAATAACCCTGCCTACATCTGTAAGCTTTTCAAGTCCCACTGAAGCTCGGCTTATCAGCAGAACATCACTCGCTGTTATCGCTCCGTCACCGTCAACATCGCCCATTATCGCTGTCAAATCATAAACTGTTCTCGGCTCGTCGGTCGTCTTGTCGTCTACAGGGGTCGGGGAATCGGGTGTGTCGGGAGTTTCGGGAACGTCCGGAGTTTCAACAAGCGTCAGTTTATCCTTAACATCAGGTTCTGTCGGCTTTCCTATCTCGTAGCTGTCACCGCAGTAAACGCACGTAAACACAGAATGACCACCTTCGAGTTTCTCTTCTGTGTATTTATGACCCTCGGCAGCCAACTCCGAGCTTGTCTGCTTGCCGCAGATAATGCACTCGTAATGCACGTGACCGTTCTCTGTGCAGGTAGGAGCAACCAGCTCGGAAACCCCGTAATTATGAACAGCGTTAATCCTTGTAAGTGTGATTGCTTCTGCGGAGCTGTCACTTGACGTTCTTGTATAAACATTGCCCTGTTTGCCGTATACCACATTGTTTGTACTGTTTGTGGGAATGAAGAAATAATTTCCGTCAGCCTGTGCTATGTACCAATTCTGAGCAGCTGTGTTTGTATCTTTGGAAACAAAGATTTGATGATTAACGTGCGTGAGAACCATACCGCTTTCGCAGTTCTTGATAACGTAGGAATTATCATCGTTTCTTACAAAATACCAAGATTGAGAAAGACAATTGTACGCTGCTTTAAGCGAAACTTCCTTGTCGCTGCCGTTCAGAGCAAGATTGTCTTCACCAATAGTCAATTGTGCATAGAATTTATTTCCCAAATCGTTCGGCGTACCCTTGCTTACAGTAAACGCAGCTGTATCGCCCGAGGTACTCGCATAGTCATTTGCGGAAACGACATAAGCAGTGTAACCGCCATTGGGAAGAAGCACAGAATAGCTTGTATCCGTTAAGCCTTTCTTAACAATATAATTTTGACCGTTCGAGTTTTTGATATACAAATCATACGAAACGGTATTCTCCGTCTTTTCCCAAGCAAACTTTGTGACATTATATTTTGAACCGGAAGTCACAGTAAGTTTTGCAGCCGACGGAAGCGGATTATCAACCGAAAAGCTTATTGCTTTGGAAGTGACAGACTTATAGCTGTTTGTAAGCTCCAAAGTTGCCGTGTAAGCACCCGAACCGATATCGCTTGCCGGGAAATTACAGCTTGAAACACTGTAAAATATTTTAACAACTTTACCGCTGCTGTTTTTGATAACAAGCCTATAGCTGTCGGCATTGGCAACCTTAGCGGAAAGGTTTATTGTGTCGGCATATTTATAAATGCTCTTGCCTGTCTTGAAGTCGGAGTATGACGGACTTCTCGAAGCCTCGTAATCCTGCTCCAAAGCATTGAGAGTAGTTTCGTCAACCTCGCCGGAAGCTGTAATCTTCTTATTGGTCTGGAACTTCTTTACAGCCGCCACTGTTTCCTTATTATATTCACCCGTAACGGCACTCAGGTAACCGAGTTTATAAAGAACAGCCTGCACACGGCATACATCATAACCGCTTGTAGCGACCTCTTCCTTATAAATCAAAGTACGTGTCGGGATATAATCGACATACTTATCGGGGTCGGTGTAGGTGTAATCCTTTTTGGGCGGTTCGGGATAATCGGGTCTTACGTAAATTCTTTTCACGTGACCGGTAAGGAAATTGTTTCCGTAACCGTTGTGCATATAGCACTGGAAGTTATAGTCAAACGGAAGCTCCTGAACCATATCATTGTAATTACCCTCAAGGTAATACTCGGGACTTTCGACAATTCCCACATGAAGATAGAAATTTGAAGTCGGACAATAATAGAAAACGTAATCGCCTGTGCGAACATCGTTCACATCTTCAACAATCTTAGCGTTACAATTTTCAATCATATACTTATACATAAACGCACAGCTTGCACGCATACCGTAATTATACGGAACTATCGTATCGGGCATACCCGTAAGCCTTGCGGTATCGTTTGCGAAATCGGCACACCATTCCTCGTAATACTGAAAATTCTTTCGTGTTTTACCGAGCTGTGCTTTGGCAACAGCAATCAAGTCATCGGCATAATTGCCTGTGAGCGTATAATCTTTTTCAAACATATGAGATTGATTTTGAGTTTGTGATCTGGCATACTGAATTTCGAGAGCGTCAACGTCAACGGAAAATCCGACCGACGCACCTCCGAAAGCCATAACCACGGCGGTTAGAAACGATGCTAACCTTTTAGCATTTGACACGGCATTCATCTCCTTTTTTTAACACGTGTAGATAGTTTATTTTATTCATAACTTTTATTACCCGACCGAAAGTTGATTTTTATCGGGAGTTTTTGAATAACTATATTAATCGCAATAACAATCACAACATTTATTAGATTAACATAATTTCCTTTATTTGTCAACCTTTTAATACGTGAAGATAGTTATTTTTTCTCGAAAATTCACGAACGGAAGTAAAAAATAGAGAATAAATAATAAATTTATTCTACCTGTACGGTTGAATTTAAAATCGTCGAATATCTTTCTTTGACCAGCAATTCGCTACGCTGTTGCCTAACGGCTCGGCTTCTTGGGGTGTTCCGTCGCCCGCAAGCCTTGAAAAGCTTGACTAAACTTTAAAATGGTAAATCTTAATACTTTAGATTATATCTTTATATTGCACACATAAAAAATGCACTCCACACAAGCAAATCAAAGCTCATATGAAGTGCATTTATTAAAGAGTGATAAAAACGAAAAAATCTATATAATGAAAATTACTGATTCATAACTTTGTTGATGTGGTCGCAGTTATGTTCGTTAAATTCAAACCTTAGCGAACCCTCGTTGAGGATAACCGTCGTGTTCGACATAACCGTGAATCTCTTTATAAGTTCCTTGTAGGTGATGATTTCATAATCCTTGACAATGTTTATCTTGTCGCCGAAGAATCTCTTCATCTCGAATGCGTCACTGAATACAAGTATTCTCTTAACTCCGTTCTTGCCGTCAATCGAAAGCGGTTTAACATCTCCGCCGTCATACGATACCATTGGGAGAATGTATCTTGCACTTGTGAACTCTCTTATCATAAGCTTTTCGAGAGATTGAATCTCCTGCTTACGTTTCGGGTTTTCGTTCTTGGATTGCAGCTTCTGGAACAGCGTTGTCATACTGAACATAAGCTCGGGGTTGCTCACCGGAATAGGCACAAACTTTCTCTCGTTTACATCAAGCATATCTGCAATAGTGTCTGTCGAGATGATTACCCAGTTAGCCGTTTCGTCAAGTACAAGGTCTTGTATGCCGTGACGCTTGTACTCGTAAAGCATTGTGAACAATTCCTCGTTTTTGTACTCCTTGATGTACACGCCTATTCCGTTCTTTGCAAAATTCTCAACCGACTTATCGGCATAAATCTTCTCGGAGAAGATATGTCCCTTGTTGTTGCCGTCAATGAGAATATGCTTGGTGTTGCTGTCGTACTCCACATACATTACGTCTGCTTCGGAAATCATCTTGGCAAGTTTTCTGTAGCTTTCATTGAGCTGGTCACGGAGAATCTGTGCAACTCTCAAATCAGGCTCAACCTCCAAATCTCTCGCTATAACCTTGGCTTCTGTTGCTTGGAGCTGAATTGTAAGCTTCGGCTTTACAGGCTGCTGCTGTACAGGCTCGTCATTCTGACCAAGAATGCTTGAAAGGTCAAGTCCGCCGCTGCTGCTGTCGTCAATACCGCTCATCATATCGCTGAACGTGAAATTGTTCGAGCTGTCGATTGAAGGCTCATCGGCAGGCTTTGAAGTACCGTATGACGGTGCATTGTTGTCCTCAAACATTGCCTGTGACTTTCTGATTGCCTGCTGAAGTGCGGAGGGTGCACTTGTGCTTGTTTCGATATCAGCTTCGGGGTCATCGGGAATATATATCGGTGCGGAAACTTTGAAAGTTTTCTTTGAACCGTCTGTATTATTGGACTTGATAACGATTTGGTCTGCGTTGACAGCTCTTCTCTGTGTAAGAGGAGGTGTCGGAGCGGACTGCGGAGCTGTGGGAGCTGTAGGTGCAGTCGGTGCAGGCTGTGCATAGAACTGATTTGCGACAGGTGAAGCCGGAGGTGTCGGAGCAGACTGTGCATAGAATTGACTTGCCACGGGCGGTGTCGGCGGTGTAGGTGCGGACTGTGCATAGAACTGACTTGCCACAGGTGACGACGGAGGTGTCGGCGGTGTGGGTGCAGACTGTGCATAGAACTGATTTGCCACAGGTGACGACGGTCTTATTGTCTGCGGAGGTGTAGGCTTAGACGCAGACCTTAATGTCGGAGAGGGATTTTGTGAAGAACCCTGTGCCGCAAAAAATGCTTCTGTGAAAGACTGCTGCTTCGGCGGCTCTGGGGTCGGCTCGGGTTCGGGGTCGGACTGTGAACCCAGCTTAAACGAGAAAGGCTCTTCATCGGCTGTCGGTGCTGTAGGTGTAGGCACGCTGTAATCCTTCACTTCGGGAGCTTTAGGCTCTTCCACGGTTTCCTCAACCTTTACGGGAGAGAATATCTTCTCGAACTTAGCCTTTGCTTCACGAATCATTTCGTCCTCAATGGGAGCATCTTCAACCGCAGTCACTTCCGGCTCGGCAGGCTTATCTTCAAATGTCGGCTCTTGCACCGGTTCAGGTATTTCTGTTGCTCTTATAGTGTTGATAACCTGCTCAACGTGCGATTCCATATCTATCTTATCTTCCGAACCGAACTGAGCAACAGGCTCGGGGGTCGGCTCTTCCGTCTTAGGCTCTTCAAAATCGGAGATAACCTCATCTGCTACTTTCTCGGCAGGTTTTACATCGTCTTCATCGATAAAAGGCTTGATGATAGACTTGTTCATAATAAAGCCAAGGCTTGACGGGTTGATGATATAGTGAGTGATATCGTACTTTGAAAGCAAATCTGCGTCAATCTCGTACAAACCTCTGAACGGCATACCTACGCTTCTTGCTTCGGTGAAGTCTGTGAACACAGGACAGAATCTTGCGTGACCGTCCGTAATGATAAGAGGCTTAAAGTCATCTATGTTCTCTTCTGTAATCTCTGTAATTTCATCGTTGAGTGCGAATGTAAACACTTTGCTCTCTATGAATGAAGCTGCAATTCTTTCTCTGAGTTCATCGTCTTTTCTCTGCATAAAGTTAAGAATTTTGAAGTACAGCTTCGGAGCAACAACACCCTCCGATTTTACATGCTCGTCAAAATCCTCGGGTTCGTAAATATAGCTTGAATCGCCGTTTACGATAATCTTCTTAAGACCGAATCTCTTGAGGTCGTCAAAGAAAATATCCTTGTCGTCAATAGTCTGAACAGCAGTATCGTCCTCCATAATCTCGGCGGCTTTCTTTACAGTGCAGACATTTACACAGAATTCCTCGTCAAGATACGGATAGTTTGTAACGGTTGAATATGTGCAGTAAAGCTCATCAGCCGCAACAACGTCATCAATAACTTTCTGTATAGGGTCAACCGGTTTAAGGTCAAGCTTGGTCTTAATAAGCTCCTCAACGCAGGACGAACAGAAATTGCGGTTGTCGAAAAGAAGCAGCTCCGACTCGCCGTACTCGTTTCCGCAGATTGCACACTTAAGAACACGGCTTGCATTATTGCGGCGTTTCTTTGCGGCACTGTTGGAATTCAAAACGGTAACGGGCGGCATATTAGTCTTTGTAGATGTGGATTCAACAGCGGCTGTAGTTGAATTTTCCGTTCTGGAAATACTGTAATCGTAAATCTCTCCGCTTGTTGTTCTCACAATCTCGACAGCGAAATTCTTGGGTTTTCTCTGTCTGTTCTTCCACATATTAAGCTCACGGAGTTCAATAGGAACAATCTTACCGTCGATAACCTTGAAAGTTTTTCCTCTTCTGGGGTCGTTGTAAATCTTGAAGAATTCGTTTTCAAGAACAACATACATGGTCGGAGATTCCTCGAACTTAACACGGTCAATCGGGTTATCCACCTTGTTCGGAGATTCCGCTGCTGGTGTTGCCCCTACAGGCTGACCAACCGGGAACACCTCGGACGGCTTCTGGGGCTGTGCCTTTTTCTCTTTTGAGGTAATCATAGTAGTCGGCACATACTCATTCTCGGGCGGCACATACGGAGCAACGGGAGCTACGGCAGGAGCTTTTGTAAGCGTGCCGTCCTCGTTTATTCTCGAAATGATATAATCAAACGGCGTACCCGAAGCATCTTTCATAATTTCAACAGTGAAGTTGCTGGGGTTCTTTTGGCGGTTCTTCCACATATTAAGCTCACGAAGCTCAATAGGTGCAATCATACCTTCGATAACCTTGAAAGTCTTTCCCGAACGGGTATTCTTGTAAACCTTGCAGAACTCGTTTTCCACAACCACAATAGCGGTAGGAGATTCCTCAAACTTAACTCTGTCGGTCGGAGCAGTACCCACAGTGCTTGTAACAGCCGGAATAGACTTCTTGCCTGAGTTATTTTTCTTGGCAGGCTGCTTGTCGGGTTCTATTCTGTTTGAAACAGGCGTTGCAGATGCATTTATTGAAGCGTTCACCTTTGCGGAAACAGCGTTTGAATCCGCACTGATAACGGTATCGGGCGGAACTTGAACTTTCGGAGCATTTACGGAAACATCTTCGGCAGAAGATGCCGAGGGCTGTTCCGAAGCTCTCATAATATTGTAGTCATAGATACTTCCGTCTGTGCCTTTGACTATTTCAACGGTAAAGTTTCCGGGATTTTTCTGTCGGTTCTTCCACATATTAATCTCACGAATTTCAACAGGAACTGTTTCGCCGTTAATAACCTTAAAAGTTTTACCGAAACGTGTATCCTTGTAAATTTGGAAATACTCGTTCTCCAAAACAAGTTCCGTTGTTGGTGAGGTTTCAAACTTAATTCTCGACGGTTTCGGCGAAGTTTCCGTGCGTGTGATTACATCGCCGCCCGAACTTGCTTTTGCCGACGGTGTGGGGTTTGAAGCCACAACGGTTTGTGCCGAGGGGGTCGGCGGTACGGGTCTTGAAGCTGCGGCTGTCTGTGCCGAGGGGGTCGGCGGTACGGGTCTTGAAGCTGCGGCTGTCTGTGCCGAGGGGATCGACGGTACGGGTCTTGAAGCTGCGGCTGTCTGTGCCGAGGGGATCGGTGGTACGGGTCTTGAAGCTGCGGCTGTCTGTGCTGAGGGGGTCGGCGGTGCGGGAGGTGTCGGTCTTCCTGCCGGTGACTGTGCGGCATTGGGAGCTGCAATTCTTGAAATCACATAGTCGAATACAACACCGTTTTCGTCCCTAATGGTTTCGACATTAAAATTAGACGGATTCTTCTGTCGGTTTTTCCACATATTAAACTCACGAAGCTCAAGGGGAACTACTTCATCGTTAATAACCTTAAAGGGTTTTCCCGAACGTGTATCGTTATAAATTTTACAATACTCGTTCTCGACAACCAATGTTGTGGTGTCGGTCATTTGAAATTTAACTCTGTTACTTTTTGGTTTACTGCCTTTGAATGAATCAAGCATCCAAACCACTCCTTTACAAATTCTGTCTGCATTCTTACGAAGCGGACGTACCGTTTTTTTCGGACAAGGCACGGCTGCCCACTGAATCGGCAGAAATACCGATATTCTGATTTAAGACATTATTGATTTTCAGATGTACCGAAAGTGAAATTCATATCTCTGTTCAATAATGCTATTCCCTCTTTATTTTATGCAAAGAGTGAAGAACAGAGTACAAACTTCCCTAACGGTATTTCCGCCGAAAACGCAAGGGAACTCTATAATCTCCTATTTAAAATTTTACTATATTTTTATTTCTTTTTCAATAGATTTTAACGTAATTTTGGGTATTTTCTTTAGTTATTTTTAAATTTTTAGATTAATCACAAAAATCTATATCAAATTTTGGTAAAAAAGTAAATGAAGATGAGCTTTCTTATAAAAAGCGGAATTGGTTATTGTGGAAAAATCACAAATTAAAGAATATTGAAAAAAGAATAAAGAGAGCCGTAGGCGACAGCTGATTGGCAGGTGTTCCTAGTGGTCTTGCACCATCAAGGGCAGAGCCCTTGTCGCTGACGAAACAAATTATCGTAGAAAAATAAACTACCCTCAGCGAAACTAAACAAACTATGCTTAGAAAATAAAAATAAAAGCATATACAAAAACATATCTATCTGTACAAACCAACAAAGACAACAGCGTAGCGAATTGCCGGTCAAAGAAAGATATTTGACGATTTTAAATTCAACCGTACAGGTAGAAAAGTTTTTCTCGAAGTACTTGACATTTTTTATCATTGATGTATAATATAAATAGATATTGGGTCTGCACTCTATAAGCGGTCACTCCCGTTTTTGATGTAAGAGGAACACCGCCGCGTTTTGGACTTTGGGGCGGTGTTCCTCTTATGTAAAAATAAGAGCCCTTTGCAGGAACGGAATTAAATAATAAAGAATGAAGAAGAAATAATAATTATAAATAAAAGCAAACAAAAAAGTACTCCGAAAAAAATTTTTCTCGAAGTACTTGACATTTTTTATCATTGATGTATAATATAAATAGATATTGGGTCTGCACCGTATAAGCGGTCGCTCCCGTTTGTAGTGTTAAGAGAAACACCGCCGCGTTTGGAAACTTGGGCGGTGTTCCTCTTATGTAAAAATAAGAGTCCTTTACAGGAACTCGAAGTAGTCTTTATACGAAGATTAAGGAGTAGACTACATAAAACGAGCTAACGCTTGAAACGTCGGTACGAAACCAAACGAACAAGTGTGATAGCATATTGTACTGTGTACAGAATAGACTGTACAGCTGACAGGATTATATCCATAACTATCACCCTCCCTTCTCAGGGAGCAAACCGCCTACACTTAAACGTGCAGAACCCAACATCTCGTATTTTATCACAAAAAATTTTATTTGTCAATAATTTGTAATAAATTTGTATTTAAAAAAACAAAAAGAAAAAGTTGGAAGTTTATTGTATAAAAAAATAAATTTCTTCAAACTATTGCAATATTCTTGTAAATAGTTTAAAATATAATAATAGATAAACTTAAAGTTTTTAAGGAGAGAAAAAAACTATGTACAAGAAATATGCAGCTCTTATTCTTGCTGTAGCCGTTGCATTCTGTTCATTTATGACAGGCTGCGGCGAAAAGGAATCAACCGACGCACAAAACCAAAGTACTTCTTCAACTCCCGTTAAACACTACACTCTTGAAGAACTCGGCATAGGTCCCGATTACTATGATGACAAAGAACATGAAGTCGGCTACCAGCTGGAATCCCCCGACCCGGGTGAAGAAATTGCTGTTATGCACACAAATATGGGCGACATCACAATGAGATTTTTTCCCGAAGCAGCTCCAAACACTGTTGAAAATTTCGTCACTCACGCTAAAGACGGATATTATGACGGCTTGACATTCCACAGAGTTATCAACGACTTTATGATTCAGGGCGGCGACCCCAAAGGTGACGGCACAGGCGGAGAGAGCATAAGCGGCAAAGCCTTTGCAGATGAGTTTTCAAACAAGCTTTTCAACATCAGAGGTTCGGTTGCTATGGCTAACAGCGGTGAAGACACAAACGGAAGTCAGTTCTTTATCAATCAGGCGAAAACTGTTGATTTTGAGCAATGTGAAGAATCTTGGAAAAGTATATACGAAACACTATGCCAATCAAAAGAAAACGGTCAGCTTGAGTACTTTTTGGATTACTACGGTCATATGGCATACAATCAGTTCTATGACACCGACCTTATTAACGATGCCATAAAGAAGCTGTACGAACAAGAGGGCGGAAACCCAACTCTTGACGGCGCATTCAATGCTATCGACAGAGGTCACACAGTTTTCGCACAGGTTATTGACGGTATGGACGTTGTTGATAAGATTGCCGCTGTCAGTACCGACCCCACTACTAACAAACCCACTGAGGACGTTGTTATTGAATCAATCGATATAATAACATATGAATAATGAACAAACGTGTATTGTCGGAAATTGATTTTTCTTTTAATAGTAATTTACTAATTATTAGTGTTTTTTACTGTAATCTATCTTTAAATTAAAACAAAACGCTGTCACCTAAATAATTAGGTGACAGCATTTTTATACCGATTTATTATTCTCTCTTCACTTTTCTATAAATTTACTAATAACAAAAAACAATTTCCGACTATCAAAAACTACTACAAAAGCAAACCGCAGGTTTGCCGCCGAATTTCTTCTTTATTCTTTTTTCTTTATTCTCTATTCTTTACCAGCCCCGCTGTTGTTCGGTTATCCCATTCGTTGTCGGTAATAATGGCTGCCTGTAAATCAGACATACAGTATACAACCGAATATTGCAGTTTAGTCGGTGACGCTACATTTTCAAGCAAATCAAACGCATCGTCAACAGACATAATACCGCTGCTGTTGTAAAGCGAATCAAGCATAAAGTCATAGCGAACATATCCGCTGTACTCGCTGTCGTATGCACTTGTGGAAGAGTTTGTCAGCCACTCTCTGTACTGCTCATAGTATACATAACCCTCGCTGTCAAATTCCTCTTCGGTGTTGTTGAAGTTGGAAGCGATTTGATACTTTTTGTCGTTTTTTATGACGTGAGTTTTTCCGTCAACAAATTCAATCAACGCACTGTCGCCCTTGCTGTCGGCTATGAAAAAGTGTGCCTGCAAGCTTGAATCGAAATATAAATTATATTGGTCAATCAGCTCGACCGCCTTGTCAATCGAATCCGCATAGTCAAGCACAAGCCTGTTCACCGCATACACTCCGATAGTGGTTTTCCCCTCTTCCTTTTGCTTGCGTGAGAAGTTTACCTGAAGCACCGAAACGGAAATACCCTTTTCGTTCACTCCGTCGGTTGGGAAATACGGTGCTGCAAACAATTTCAGGTCAAGTGATTTCGGAGCTTTCTCCGCATTGAAGCCTAGAGTGTTCATATTGACCGTGGAAATAGATTTGTAGGCATCATCGGGACTTGTCACGATAAGCATTACCGGATTGGCGACATAGTCATAATTTCTCCCAAGATATCTTTTACCGTCCTTATCACGGAACGTGAACGCAGAGCAAGCATCTTTCACATTGGAAGTGTTCACATTTATGTTTACACTGCTGTCAACTATTTTATTTACAAATTCATAATATTCATTATTATTGCTTGCACCTGTTTCCAAAAACTCATCAAAGCGATAGTTTGAAAAGAATTCCATAGTATAGAGATTAGTACCCTCCACCAGCTTTAAAGATGTGAGAGTTCGTATCTCGTCAAAATATCTTATACCGACAAATCCGAGAGTACAAAGAACAAGCACAGACAACACATAGCTTATAATTTTTAATGTCTTTCTCATACAACCCCTCCGTATAATACGGCTAGTATTATTATACTATACAATTTACAAAAATGCAAACACTAATTTAAATTTGCCTGCAAATTAAAATTTACATTGTATTAAATCAATTTTTCGGATTATGTCGTATAATAGGATTGTATGCAAAAAATCTAGGAGGAATAAAATGTCTGAAAGTAAACAATCCAATTATGTACCTATTAAGGTAATTGCAATTTACAGCGTGATATTCTACGCATTGTGGACGGTGTTTCACTTTTTTATAGACCCTGTATTGCAGACTTTACCGAGTGAAGCTTTGTCTGCGTTTATCGGTGAGGGTATTATTAAAAATCTCATCTGGACTTTACCTGCCGTTGTTTTAATGAGAAAATACAGTGACAAGCTGTTAGTGCCGTTTAAGGATATGTTTAAATGGAATAAAGACTGCAACAAATATTTGCTTATATTCCCTGCGTTTCTAGCCTATGTGATTTTAGGGATAGTCGTTCACGGCGGAAAGCTTGCCGTAAGCGATGATTTTGGCATAAGTGAAATTATCACCGTGTTGTTCGTGGGTGTTACGGAGGAGTTCGTTTTCCGTGGCTGGCTTTTGAACTCTACCGTTAAACGAAATGAAAATGTCGCTGTGGGTGTAAACTGTTTGATGTTCCTTGTCATTCATTTTCCGAGGTGGATTGCCGAGGGGGAATTTGTAAGTAATTTTGCAAGTCTGGGATTTATTTCAATTCTGGCACTGAGTTATATTTTCGGTTGGATTTTCATTAAGACTAAAAATATTGTTTTACCTGTAACTCTTCATATGTTTTGGGATTTGATTATTTTTATGCTATACTGAGAAAGAAAGGTTGTATAATTATGACTAACGAACAGCGTGCCGAACAAATCATAAGCCGCTACGGATTTGATTTTGAGAGTATCAACAAAGCCGATATCATTGATTTAATCGAAAAAGAAATATCGGATTTTCAAGAGGGCAGTTCCGAATACATCAGGCTTCTCTGCGGATATCTTTTCTGTATAGGCGATGAAAGCGATTCGGTTCTTATCGAAAAGGTAAAGCATGGTATTAACTTTGATGTTGAATGTATGATTGACGGCGAATGGATAGATAGTCTGAAAGGTATCGATAACGAATACACTCGTTCAAGAGATGAGATTATCGAAAGCTTCATAAGCTACTATAATAACTTTGAAGCCGATGATTATTAATGCGTAATTGTTTTTTATCGTAGTTTTAATGACTGCATTTAAAGTTAATTTTTGGTGGAAGTGTTTGCAGAAATACTTACTGCGTATGTGTCAAATTTCGGCTTGAAACTTTTGTTTTGTTTTCGAGAGTAAACTAAATTTTAAATATATTGAAACAGGATTAAATTTTATTATTTTTCTGTAAAAGAAATTTATCTTTACCGCAAGCCGAAAAAAAGAACATAAATGTCAATTTTTTCCAACACACCATAAAAATTTTACCGAAATTCTTATAAATTTTCTCAAAACTATTCCATTTTTTGAAACATTGTGTTATAATTCTATAATAGATAAGGTTATATCTGAAAGTGACCGAACTGGCAAAGGCAGACGAAATACGGTCGGGAATCCCCGACAGGCAAATCCCACCCTTACTTTTTGGGTTAGGTAACTTTATTGCCTGCGTCAGACTTTTTCCCTGAGGAGAGTTCACACAAATGTGACGGACATTATCTCCCCTGTTCACGCTTTCGGATATGCCAAAAATCGGATTTTCCGTTAAAGAAAGGCAGAAAATAATATGAGCAATAACATTTCAGATTCAGTCGTTTACATTGGAGTAGACGACAAGTACGTCGAACTCTTTGAAAGTCAGTACAAAGTTCCCAACGGAGTTTCCTACAACTCCTATCTCATTAAGGACGAAAAGCCTGTCATTATGGATACTGTTGACAGCCGTGAAACATACAAGTGGCTTGAAAACCTCGAAAACGCTCTCGACGGTGCAAAGCCCGAGTACCTTGTACTCCAGCACGTTGAACCCGACCATTCGGGTTCGCTCATTGCCGTTGCAGAGAAATATCTTGATTTGAAGATTGTCGGCAATGCAAAGACATTCCAGTTTGTAAGTCAATTCTATGACTACGATTTCGGCGACAGACTTGTTACAGTTAAAGAGGGTGACACTCTCTCCACAGGCAAGCACACATTGAAGTTCATTACAGCTCCTATGGTTCACTGGCCTGAGGTTATGGTAACTTACGATTCAACGGACAAGGTTCTCTACACAGCAGACGCTTTCGGCAAGTTCGGCACACTCGACATTGAGGAAGAGTGGGATTGCGAAGCAAGACGCTACTACTTTAACATTGTCGGCAAATACGGTGCACAGGTTCAGACACTCCTCAAAAAGCTTGAAGCAGGAAAGTATGAAATCAACACGCTTGCACCGCTTCACGGTCCCGTTCTCACGGAGAATATTCCATACTACATTGAAAAGTACAGCGTTTGGAGCAGCTACGAACCAGAGGACAAGGGTGTTACAATTGCGTATGCATCTATTCACGGCAACACGGGTGAAGCAGCTCGCAAGCTTGAAGAGCTTCTTAAGGCTAAGGGTGTTGAGAAAGTTTCCGTATTCGACCTTTCAAGAGATGACATTGCCGAAGCTGTCGAGGACGCATTCCGTTACGACCGTCTTGTACTTGCGGCAGCATCTTATGACGGCGGTGTGTTCACACCTATGGTTGACTTCCTCAACCGTCTTGCAAGCAAGAACTATCAGAAGCGTAAGATTGCACTTGTTGAAAACGGTACGTTTGCCCCGACAGCGGCTCGCACTATGAGAGGTATTGTCGAGAAGTTCAAGGACGTTACAATCAGTAATAATGTTGTATCGTTTAAGTCAACTCTCAAAGAGAGCGATCTCCCGAACCTTGAAAAGCTTGCCGAGGAGCTTTCAAAATAATGATAAGGGAGATTACGGCGAATGACTTTGACGGTTTACTAACGCTGTATATGCAGCTTCACGACAACCCCTTTCCTGAAAAGAACGAAGATATTATGAAGCTTTGGAACACAATTTTAAACGATGAAAATCACCATATAATAGTGGCTGAGGAAAGCGGTAAAATTGTTTCCTCGTGCGTATGTGTTATTATACCTAATCTCACGCATAATCAGCGACCCTATGCTTTTATCGAGAATGTGATAACAGACTGCAATTACCGCAAAAGAGGACTTGCCACGGCTTGTCTTGATTTTGCAAGGGATATTGCGTTAAAGAAAAATTGTTACAAGCTTATGCTTCTCACAGGCTCAAAAAAGGAAAGCACTTTGAAATTCTACGAAAATGCCGGTTACAACAAAAACGATAAAACGGCTTTTATTCAGTGGATATAAAATAAATTTTACCCGACAGTGTATATTTGATATGCTGTCGGGTTTAGTTTATAATAAAAATATACGATTGACTATTGACATAACAATAAAAATGTAATACAATGTAATAAAGAGGGAGGTGTTGTTATGAATATTTCATTAAAACTTACTGATGAAGATACTGATTTGATAAAATCTTATGTCAATTCCCACGGTATTTCTATGTCTGAATTTTTTATACGTTCTGCAATAGAACATATTGAAGATGAATATGATTTAGAAGAATACAATAGAGCAATGGAAGAGTATCGCAAAAATCCAATAACCTACTCCCACGAAGAGGTTGCTAAACTTATTGACCTTGATTAAATATAAAGTTGAATATTCTCCAAAAGCAGTAAAACAACTTGCAAAACTTGATAAAAATACAAGAAAACTTATTTATACGTGGATAGATAAAAATTTGCAGGATTGTGAAAACCCCAGATTACACGGCAAGGGACTGACATCTAACAGAAGCGGACAGTGGAGATATCGTGTTGCAGATTATCGTATTCTTGCTGATATTCAAGAAGATAAAATAGTTATTCTTATTCTTGAAATTGGACATAGAAGATATATTTATAAATAAGATTTTACAGAAAAAACACCGACTTGTATTTTTAGAATCAAGGAGAACTCAATGGATATACAGGAAGTATTTAAAATATGTAATAGTTTGTTTTTTCAATAAGAGGAAATTTGCAAAATTCCCAAAAAACGTTCTTATTCTACCACATTATACAATAAATTTAAAAATTCTGCTATAATAAAATCACGGTAAAAAACCGTTGACATTATAGCAGATTTCTTTGTTATATGTACTAATCACACATCAATATATCACAAGCAAACAAAGCAACTCCAAAAATGCTTGTGATAAAATCCCACTCGCCGTGTCGAAGTTTCTTTTATGACAGCCTGCCCTGAAAACTGTTTTGACTTTTCGACTCCCCGAACGGCGAAATGCCCTCTTCGATTAACGAAGAGGGCAATTTTTTACCTGTAAAAGAAAACATCAAGAACCAAATAATTACGCATTACGAATTACGAATTACGAATTATTAATATATTCCTGCTATGTCGGTGGAATTAACGATACTGTCAAGACTGTAAAGTATAAGGATTTCGTCTGTTCCCTGCTCCCTGACAATATCCGAAACAGGATTTAAATAATATCTGACATCTATCAATACAATCTCAGAGTAATTATCCGCCAAGAACGGTGCAAGACAATGACTGTAGGAATCTCTTAAAATCAAAAGTTTTTTATCCGAATCGGCATTTTCGTTTTGAATAGTCACCATTGCGTGGTTGCCGTCAAGGTATGCGGTGTACTGGTCGTTTGTGTCAAGGTTCTCTCTGAAGAAAAGCTTGTCCGAGATTGTCACCTCACCGCCCTCGTTAATGTACATTTTTATACTGCCCTCGGGGCGGTTCTTGTTCTCCCAAATTTCAAGAGTTTCTCCCGGTGTAAACCACAATGCCGACTTTGAATAGTTCGTGCCGTAAAAACCGTCATAACTTTCCACTTCAAAGGAATCCTGTGCGGTTGGGGTGAATTTCATTTTCTCTCCGAGAATTTTATAGCACTCGTACGCACCTAAAGCTGTCCAGTGGTGGTCGGTCTTGTAGTAAAGCTGTTCACCCTTTGACAGCGACTTGAAATTATCAATAAGATTTATAAACTCCGTGTTGTCAACGTTGGTGAAAGAGTTCTCGATTTTATCAATGATTTTTTCATCATTATAATCGTAATGATTTGACGGGAGCTTGCTGTCGTAAATATAGCCCGAGGTCGGCACAACACAGATATACGTTTTTGTGTCAATGCTTTCTATGAACTCGCCGATGTACTTGATGTTGTTTTCAAGAGTAGGATTATCTTCAACGGGTGTTACCATAAGATAATCGTCATTGGCATTATAAATTCCGTTCATGCCGTTTCGTCCGCTTATCTGGTCGTAATAGGCATTTGTGCCGACAAAGAATGTTCTGAGCGGCATTTGGTCGTTCAGGTAGGTTTCAAAGTCCTTACCGAATTTTCCGTTGAACACCGTTTCGACTGTCGGCTTCGGAAACTGCGAAAGTTTACGCTTTTCAAGCGGTGAGAAATCGGAATCCTTTATTGAAAAGTACAAAATCGGAATTACAAATATTATCATACAGAAAGCAAATGTCGGCATATATTTTAAGAAATTTTTATTCTTTTTCATAACGCTATCCCCTCACGATTAGAACTTGAAGTAAAGAAATGGATTGTAGCCCGAGCTTACAAGTGCCGCCGTACTTACAATAAGACCCAAAATACAAAGCATCGTATCGGGAATCCAGCTCCATTTTTTATTCTCGATTTTGCCGTAGACATTCTTAGCAATGGGTGTGCAGGCAAAAATAGCAATTACTAAAAGCGGCAGATATGCAATAACATTGACTAAACTGTCGTGAGAAATAAGTCCGTCTGTCGGAACAAAAAGTCTGCCGATATATGCCCTAAGCTCGTTCATATCCTCAAAGAAAAAGATAACCCAGCCTATAGCTATTAAAAATATCGAATATATATGAGCCACTACAGACGGTGCTTTTTTCAGCAGTTTTAAAAGGAACGACTTTTCAAGAACCAGTAAAACAAAGAAATAAAGTCCCCACAAAATGAAGTTGTAGTTTGCACCGTGCCAAATACCTGTCAATGTCCAGACAACGAACATATTGAATATCTGTCGTGGAAGACCCTTTCTGTTGCCGCCCAAGGGAATGTAGATGTACTCTTTAAACCACGTTGAAAGTGAAATATGCCACCTTCTCCAGAATTCCGTTATGGATTTAGAGATGTACGGATAATCGAAGTTTTTGAGGAAATCGAAGCCGAACATCTTTCCAAGACCTATAGCCATTTCGGAGTAGCCGCAGAAGTCAAAGTAAATTTGCAGACTATAAGCGATAATACCTACCCAAGACCCGAGAAATCCCGAAGAAACATCTGCTCTCATAATATCCCAAAGCTTGCCCATTTGGTTTGCAAGGAGAACTTTTTTACAAAGACCTATCATAAAAATCTTTACGCCCTCGGTGAACTGCTCAAGGTTCTCGTGACGTTCCATAAGCTCTTCTTCAACGTCGCTGTAACGCACAATAGGTCCTGCAATAAGCTGTGGGAAGAGTGAAACGTATGTTCCGAATGTTATGAAGTTTTTCTGCATTCGTGCGTCGTTTCTGTAAACATCGATTGTGTACGACATTGTCTGAAAGGTATAGAATGAAATACCGATAGGAAGAGGAATATCCCCAACTTTGAAATGGAGAATGTTTCCGATAAAGCCTGCATATTTAAAATACCCTAGCAAGCCGATATTTACAATTATTGATATAATAAGAACAATTTTCGCACCCTTTTTATTGCTGCCGTCCTCATTTTTCATATATCCGATAAACAGACCCGAAACGTAGTTAATCAGGGTTGAGATAAGCATAAGCACTACAAGCTTAGGCTCGCCCCAGCCGTAGAAAATCAGGTTTACCACAAAGAGAAGAAAATTTCTGCCCTTGCGTGGAGTTACATAATACAGAAGTAAAACCGCAGGTAAATATACAAACAAGAAAATAATACTTGAAAATACCAAGTTTAAATCCCTCCTCAAAAAAAATCGGGCAAACTAAAATTAAGCTTGCCCGTAAAGGTCGTTATTTAACGTTATGCAAATTACTGTATAGCGTTGTTTACGATTTCCGTAATCTGAGCCGCATCGTTCGAGATAATCAATGTAACGTACAAGCCGTTTGTTTCAACCTGACAATTTCTGATTTTCTCTGCTTCATCGGGATTGTAGTTCTCCTGCTGTGAAAGCTTGGAGTCGTATCTGTTTTGAAGAGCCTGCTCAATCGTTGCAACCTGTGATTCGTCCGCTGCTTTGAAGAGGGCAATCTCGTCCTGACCTACGCCGCTGCTGTCAACTCCGCCTGCATAATCCGCAACTGCGTCGGTTGTAAGTCCGTAATAACGGTTGAGAAGATTATCGTTAAGCTCAACCATATCGGGAAGTTCAACGGTTTCGGAAATCTCCGTGAAAACGTCCTTAAGCTGAGAATCGGAGCTGCCGTCCTCTGCTTCGGTGCTTTCAGCATCGTTTGCCGGAGCTTCATTTCCGTCCGCTGCTGCGGAAACTGTTGTTGTTTCGTCTGCCGATGATGTTGAATTCTCTGAATTACCTGTTGAATTGCAGCCGCACAAGCAAACCAATACTAAAGCGGCGATAAGAAATCTTTTCATTTTCATAGCTTTTTCTCCTTTAAAACTTTGTTATATTTTATAGCTGTAGTGTATCTTTCTTAGACCGGCTGTCGCCTAGGGTCAGGCTTTTTGTGGTGTTCCCTTGAAAGATATTGATTATCAATTTTCCTGAATATCCGATTCGGTTACAGTTTCGTTTTCGGAACTGACCTCGCTGTCGGTGTCGGTGCTGTTCTCCGTATCGGTAGAAGGTTCTGAAACAGGCTCGGATACTGTCGGTTCGGGTTTGGGGTCTAAGCTTCCGACATTGGCTTTCAGAAATTCCGCCCAGATAGCACAAGCCTTGAAATTGAAATGCAGTCCCAGACCTCCCGGGTCGGAACAAAGGTCATAAGGCAAGTTACCGTTGCTGTCGGCAAATGCGTCATAGGAGTTCAAAAATCCGCAGCCCTCTTGTTCGGCAAAATTTCTGAGATTTGAATTGAACTGTCTGATAAGCTGATTGTTAAGGTGAGCTTTCTGATTGCCGTACAGCATAGGAGTTACCGTTTCAAGGTAAATCTGCAAATCAGGCGACTTTGCTCTGATTTTGTAAAGCAAACTTCTCGCTTGCTCGATAGTACCCTCGGGACCCCATATGCCTATATCATTCATACCCAAAGTGATAATAGCCTTTTTCGCACCCGTTACAACCGGTGCATCTTCAAGCAGGATTTTCCTGCCGTTATACATTGGGTGAACGTTGCCGGGACGGTACAAATCCCACTGAGAATTCCAGTAGCTCAAACTGCTTGCACATACAAACTTCGCATTTCCGAAAGGATTGTAAGCGTCATTATACAAACTCAAACCTACCGTTAAGCTGTCGCCCATAATTACACAGTCGTCAAACCACGAATCATCAACTTTCTCATGAGGGTCAACATTTTCGTAATTGTTGACATAAGTTGACTCGGGTTCGGGGTCAACGACTATAGGCTCTTCGTTGATGATATACTGCTGAACATTTTCGGGAGCGACATTTCTTATAGGGTCGTCCGCACCGCCGATTGTATACGTAACGGTTTGGTTATTGGTCTGCCCTGCCGGTTGGGTCTGAGCTGCCGCCGAAGATGACGATACAGCCGAAGAGGTTGTCTTACTCTTGGACGAATCGGTGTCTTTATCGCTGCTTTTCTTTTTATCCGAATCCGAATTTTTCTTTGAAGACTTTTCGGAGTCGGTGTCAGTATCTTTTTTATTTTTTGAGGTATCGGTATTTTTTTCAATGCTTGTATCGGTGCTTGAAATATCGCTGTCGGTACTTGAATCGGTATTGACGGCGGACTCGCTGTCGGGTGTATCGAAAGTATCGGAAACAGCATTGTCGGAGCTTGAATCGATATTGTTGTTTTCCTCAACAGCTTTCTTACCGCAGCCGCACAGAACGAGCAGAAGTACCAATACCGCCGCTGTTATTCTCTTCATTAAGTATTTATCTCCCTACATTATTCTTTGCGTCTTTAATTCCGAATTATTTTAGTAAACGCTTTTTAGGATACAGTCTGCCCATATTTCGCAGCCTTCGTTTGTAAGGTGCAAGCCGAGATCATCGGGGTCTTGACAAAGCTCGAAAGGAAGCTGTCCGTTTTCATCGGCAAGTGCTGCCCAAGAGTTTATAAATTTGCAGTTGTGCTGCGTTGCAAAAATCTCCAAAGCGTCATCATATTCCTTGATAAGAGGATTGTTCAGTCTATCATATTCAGCCGACGCAATCATCGGAGTGATTGTCTGCAAATAAATCTGTACATCGGGTGTTTTTGCTCTGAGCTTTCTGATAAATTCATCTGCATTTTCAAGAGTAGCGTCAACACCGTAAATGCCAAGGTCATTCATACCCAATCCGATAATGGCTTTGTTTGCCCCCGTGAGAACAACAGCGTCTTCAAGAAGTACCTTTTGTCCGTTATACATTGGGTGAACCTCGTTTTCATCGTACAAGTCCCACTGACTGTTTCCCCAGCCCAGACCTGCCGAACATATGAACTCCGCATTTCCGAGGTCGCCGGTCAAATCGTTATAATAGCTAAGACCAACAGTAAGGCTGTCGCCCATAAACACACAGTCGTCAAACCAACTCTCCGAAACAGGAATGCCCTGAACGGTTTTTGTGGGATTAACCTTTTTTTCCGCTGCGGAGCTTGCAGCTTCCTCTTTCTCTTCGGCAGGAGCTTCCGACGATGAATTATTCTCGATTACGGACTGAACAGGCTCGCTGACTGTTCCGCCGTAAGTAAGGTTGCCGAAATCAACTTCAACAACATTTTCTTCTGTTTCCTCAGCACTGGTCTTTGCACCGCAGGCTGTCAGGGAAACGAGAGCAAGCGATAAAAGAAGTGCGATATAAACTTTTACTTTCCTCAAAACAAAACACCTCTAATAAATTTTATATTCCGACCATAATTATACAACAATCGGCAGTTTATGTCAATTAGAAACAGCAATGTTTTCCTATTTGTAGCATTATAGATTTTTAAGCTAAAAAAAGTAAAAATTTGTTTAAATTTAAGTAATAAAGTCGATATTTCCAAAAAAGAAATTAATCTTCGTTATATTGTGAGATTTGTGACAACTTTTTCTGCATTTGTCGAGTTCTCACACCCACCAATTTTTCAAGCTCGCTGTCGGCAAGCCTAAGTTTATCCTGTGTTACGGTAAGAGCTTTCACGTATGTGTCGAATTCTGACGAAACATCTTCAAGCAGCTTCCAGACCTCGCTGCTCCGCTTCTGAACGGCAAGAGTTTTGAAACCCATTTGCAGACTGTTTAAAAGTGCCGCCATAGTACTCGGACCCGCAATATTAACTTTGTATTCACGCTGCAAAACCTCAATCATACCACGGTTGACAATCTCGCTGTACAGACCCTCAAACGGCAGAAACATTATTGCAAAATCGGTAGTATTAGGCGGTGAGATGTATTTATCGTGAATGTCCTTTGCTTCGCTGCGGATAGTTCTGAGAAGAATTTTAGCCGCCGTATCAACAGCATTTGAATCACCGCTTTCGTATGCATCTTTCAAAGCCGCATACGTATCTCCGGGGAATTTCGAGTCAATCGGAAGATAGACGAATCCTCCGCTTTGAGCCGGAAGCTTTACGGCAAATTCAACGACATTCCTTGAATTCGGCTTTACTGCGACATTCTCTTCAAACTGTTCGGGACTGAGAATTTCACGAAGAATAGAGCCGAGCTGAATTTCCCCGAGAATTCCCCTTGTCTTGACGTTTGAGAGAACTTTCTTCAAGTCGCCGACGCCGACCGCCAAATTCTGCATTTCGCCAAGCCCCTTATAAACCTGCTCCAGTCTGTCATTGACGATTTTGAAAGATTCCGTCATACGGCTGTCGATAGTTTGGTTTAGCTTTTCGGTGACTATAGTTCTCATTTCATCTAGCTTTATGTTATTCTGCTCTTGAATTTTATCAAGTCTTTTTTCAACGGTTGACCTGATTTCGGAAAGCTTCTGTTCGTTCTCGACAGAAAAGGTTTTCAATCGCTCCTCCATACTTATGAGCTGTGCATTCTGAGCATTGACGGAGTTGATAAGATTTTCGGAAATAACTTTGCTTAACGAGGAAAAGTTATCCTGCATATTGGAGTTGATTTCCTGCCGCTGGCGACTGTCCTGATTTGACAGCTCCAGACGAAGAGTTGACTGCTGACGGCTGAGTTGTTTGTAAATTTCTCTTTGGTTGGAGTTGGTTTTTTCCAATCTCTTAATGATTTCGCTTGTATCGCCGTTTTTGTTAAAGATTTTCATATAAAAGAAAATCACAGCGGCTATGTTTGCGATAAGAAGTATAATTATAATTACTCCCATTGCTGTACTCATTTTTTATTATTCCTCCTTTTTTCGATTTTATCTTTTTATTTTTTGTGTAAAAATTTATACAAAATTTTGCAAAAGGAGCGAATCCACAAATTGTGGTTCACTCCCTTTTGATTGAAATTAATGTAGGAAATGCCGAAACCGCCGCTGCCGATACATTTGCCTACAAAATATCTTCCTCCGCTGAGATACGTTCCGGCAGGAAGCTCATAACTTTGACCGTAATACACACTGTGACGTTTACCGCACTCGGAACAGAAATCTCCGCCGGGGTCTTGTATTTTCGTAAGACAATGACAGCAGTATTTGTTTCTGTTTTCATGCATACCGTTACCCCCTCTTCTATAAAATTTTGTTAGTATTATAATTTTAACATCTTTTTACAAAATATTCAACTGTTTCCGAAAAATAGTTCATTACAACAGGGGCGGCTTAATTTAAAAACCGCCCCTTGCTTTTTATACTCGCAAGCATTAAGATTTATCACTTTTCTTTCTTAGACCGGCAATTCGCTCCGCTGTTGCCTGCTTTTATTTATGTCAAAAGAAATTATTTTTATGTTCGTTTTTATTTTTGTTATTTTGCTGTTGATAGTTTGTTTAGTTTCGCTGAGGGTAGTTTGCTTTTCTTTGCAAGTTGGTTCCGTCAGCGAGCGGGGCTCTGCCCCTGCACCCCGCAAGCTTTAAAAAGCTTGACCAAACTTTAAAATGTTAAATCTTTTTAAACTTTAGTATAACGCTTGTTCCGTCACTTACTGCTCAAAAAGATTATCACAGCAATAATTACAATGAAAACTGCCGGAATTATAAGGTCTTTCATTGAAATTATACTTCTGTCATAGCTTGCCTTTCTTCTCGCATACTTAGGCTGAAGTCTGCTCACGGTGGAGTTAATCTCCATTTGCTGTCTATCGTCCTCTTTCTGCTTCTCCGCCATTTTTGTATAGTACTCGGTTTTCACCTGTTCACGGCTCATACCCCTGCGGTGATTTTCAACAATGCCTGTATCGGGAGTTTCACGCAGTCTGCCGTAGAGGTAGTGCGGCATTTTGTCGCTCGAACCGTTCAGAATAGCCGTAAACTCCGCCATAGTTCGGCAGCGTGTTTCAACATCGGGATTAAGAGCGGCTTTCAAAGCATTCACAACATTTTCGGGAATATTGTAGCGAACTTTCAAAACATCAATCTGAGGGAAATTCCCCTCGACCGTGTCGTACATTTCGGCACTGGGATTTTCACCTGTAATTGCATAATAAATAGTTGCCGCAAGCTCGTAAATGTCGGTATAAGAGCTGTCTTCGGTGATAAGATACACCTGCTCATACGGAGCATACGCAGTCAGAGTGCCGCCGATTGAAGCAAGCATATCCGTTTCGAGAGGTCGGCTCAAATCAAAGTTCGACAATACAAACTCCTCGTTTTTTTCGTTCACATTTTTAATCATCATACTTTGAGGATTAATATTTCTGTGATACACTCCTTTTTCGTGAAGCTTGGAAAGACTTGTAAAAACAGGAGTAATTTTTCTGTAAAGGTCACCCCATGTATAAGTGCCGTACTGTCTGATACGCTCATACATTGTAACACCCTCGACAGCCTCGTAAACAGTATAAGCCGTGTTGTTCTCCGTAAACCAGTCGTACACCTTGGCTATGCCGTTAAGAGCGTTATTCTCGGAAAGGTTCATACCCTCGCTTATAGTTTTCCTCATAATGTCATCAAGCGAAACATCATATCCGTACGACACCGAAAGCGGTGCAGGGTTGCCGTAGTCTTCGACATTTCGGTAAAAAAGATTATTGTAAAATGTTTCACGGATAATAACATTCCTGTTAAGGGCAGTATCTGTTGCACCGTATTTAATACTGAATCCGTCGCTGCCAATCCATTCATTTATAAGATATCTTCCGCCGTTAAGATACGTTCCTGACGGAAGGTCATTGCCGTTACCAAAAAACATATATTCACCTCATTCTTTTATCCTTTTTAACAAATATCAACAATATAATTTTAACATTATTTTTCTTAATATTCAATACTTTTTATAAAATTTATTTAGAAAAATTTATAAGAGAGTGTTAATAAGCAAACCACTCTTTTTTATAAATCATTTAGTAAACATAAGTATTAAAATTATAACAATAACTCCCAATGTCGGAAGAATATAGCTTTTCAAGTCAATGGGATTAGCTTCGGGTTTAGGAGGTTTTTTTGCATACTTAGGTTGAAGACTGTCTAAGGTTTCCTGAATTTCTTTGAGCTGCTTTTCATATTGTGCATTTTGTTCGTCTTTTCTTTTTAGGTAGTCGTTTCTGATTTGTTCTCTGTCTTCTGTATTTCTGCGGAGAATATTTTCGTCATTGTAGTTTTTGGGATAATTTACATCATTTGTAGGCTGCTGAAGTCTTCCTCGCAGATAATGCGGCTGATATTCGTTCACCTCTTCAAACATTTGAATAAGTTCTATAACATTACTGCAACGCAAATTATAATTTGGGTTAAGAGCATAACGCAGGGCTTTGACAACATTTTCGGGAACATTATAATATTTATGCAAAACATTAATTCTGGGGAAATTTCCGTCAATATATTCGTACATATTAATGCTTGGGTGTTCGCCTGTGAGAGCAAAATATATAGTTGCGGCAAGCTCGTAAATATCGGTATAGGTGTTATCCATTTTTGTGAAAGAACGCTGTTCAAAAGGAGAGTAACCCGGAGAGAAGCTTACACCGACAGAAGCAAGCGTTTTTGTTTCGAGGGAACGGGCAAGACCGAAATCAATCAGAACGAATTCACCGCTATCGTTTCTAATCATAATATTTTGAGGTTTGATATCCCTGTGAATAATACCTCTGCTGTGAAGTGTGGCAAGACTGTACATAAGCGGCTTTAGATTTCTGTAAAGGTCGTACCAATTAAAGCGGCTGTGACTGCCCACCCATTCATCGAGAGTAACACCGTCTATAAACTCGGTGATAATATAGGCTGTATCGTTCTCCGAAAACCAATCGTACACCTTTACAATATTTTTAAGACCCTCGCACTCGGATAAAGCAAGACATTCTTTTTTTGTTTTACGCATAATTTCATCAAGAGAGAATTCGTTTCTGTAGGTTACGCTTAATGGATTCGGGATTGATTTATCGTAGCAGTTTCTTTTGAAAACACCGTTATAGTAGGTTTCCTTGATTAAGACTTTCTTGTCCAGTCTGAAATCATAGCCGATATATGAAATACCGAAGCCGCCGCTGCCGATACTTTCGCCGACAAAATATCTGCCGCTGTTAAGATACGTTCCTGCCGGAAGTTCGTAACTTTGGGCATAATGCACGCTGTGTTTTTTACCGCAGTTTGCACAGAAGCTGCCGATACTGTCGGTGTCAACTTTTGCCATACAGTGAACGCATAATTTTATATTGTTTTGCATAATACATTCCCCCTTTTTTAATACGTGAAGATAGTTTTTGATTTGCGGAAATTTACGCACCCGACCGATAGTTTGGTTTGTTTCGGAGTTTTTGAAATTTTCTGTTTGATTATTTATTCTTCGAAGTACTGCTAAAAGTCATTGAAGCTTTATCGGTATCGCCGTCTGTGTTGTTTGAGTTTGAGCCTACAGATTCTTCACTTAAAACTGTTCTTAAAAAAATTTAAATAATATTTTTAATAAAGTGTTACTTCTATAATAAAATACTTACCGTCACTCTGCTTTTTAAGAATTGCGGTTCTGTCGCCTTCTGCACTTGAATAATGAATCCACATCTCATCATTATTATACTCCGCTTTTGTAATATTTGCATTGATACTTGCTTTGTTATCAGGAGTTTTAACAGACAAATGCAAATCTTCACCGTCAATATAAGAGCCGTACTCGGTTTGAACGGCAAATAAGGACGAGTTAAAAATGTCATAATTTGAAAAAGAAGATAACAAATTATTCATTTCCTTTGCATTTAAAATCATTCTGTAATTACTGTCATCGCCGTTATAGGTCAAACTTCTCTTACCGTTATTTCTAATATCATCTGCTAAATAATTAAGAACAATCATAACATTAGAGTCGTTTACTTTATTGTCACAATATTGGTTGTCAATCCAACTTAAAACAAGCTCCAGCTGTTCCTTTGTCAATTCTCCACGGATTTTTGATGAATACTCATCATCATTCAACTCAACACTGTCTTCCAATTTCTCCTCTTCCTGCCGAAAGTTGTTGTTATTCTCGCTAGGAGATGTATGAGTTGTATTATCCTGCTGCGGCGGAACTACAACGGTAGTTGTACTTTGAGATTGAGTTTGTTCCGAAGAAGTACTGCTAGAAGTCATTGAAGACTTATCGGTATCGCCGTCTGTGTTGTTCGAGTTTAAACCTGAGGATTCTTCACTTGAAACAGTTGGCTCGTGCTGTGGTTCGGGCTTAAGACTGTTGTCGGTATCAACATTATCATCGATAATCTCAATCTTAGTGATTCTGTACTTTTTGTCGTTGCCAGCCGTGAGAATAGCTTGCTTTCTCATTCTGTAATCAACACTGTCGCTATACAATTCACTGTAGAAAGTAACTTTCATTTCTATGTCATTGTAATTGGCAATTTCAATGACGGCATTTGCCTGTGTACTGTTCATAGTAACATCAAGAGTAATAATATCACCGCTTTCAAGAGCTAAATACTCACCGTTACCGATATTATAATTTTCCTGTGTAATCTCATAATCCTTGAAAGAAGCAAGAATATTGTTCACTTCATCAACCTTAAAATCGGGATAAAAATAAATGTTGGTCGGTGATGTAAAACCATTTTCACTTCCTTTGTTGATAATATCCGAACAAAACATATTGATATAATCATCAATACTTGTATTGTCGGTGCTTGCGTCGAAATTATCGGGAAGACGGGCAAGCACAAATTCAAGCTGTTCCTTTGTCAAATTGCCTGCAACCAAATCCTGATATTTGTCATTCGGTACAACCACACTTCCGTCATTGGGGAGGTTATCGATAGCTACATCGTAAACACGTGACGTGTTTTTATCGGAATCACTCTGAAATTTACTGGTTGTGTTGTCGTCGAAATCTCTTTTCGTTTTTCCGAAACCGTTCACAATGGCAGCACCTGCCACTGTTCCACTTATTACAACTGCCATAAGAACTACCGCCGTTATTTTTCCGGTAACTGAAGTAAAAAACGATTTAACTGCTGTTTTTTTCTGTATATTTTCAGATTTAATTGTGTTGTTATGTGTATTATCTATTGGTGATTTTTTTATATTTGTATTTTGCGAATTTAGATTATTAAATGTATTTTTTTCTTTTGTCTTTTTATCCGAAATTAGATTTTCTCTGTTTCTATCATTTTTTTCAAAAAGTCGTATTAGCTCCGAAATATTTTTGCAACGCTTTCTGTAATCTAATACTAACGCTCCATTTAATGCTTTAACAACATTTCGAGCAACATTATATTCCGAATTTAATTTATTTATTATAGGAAAATTACCTTCAACAGTATCAGCCATATCAACATTAGGATTTACACCTGTAAGTGCAAAACAAATAGTAGCCGCCAGAGAATAAACGTCTGTATAAATACCGTCTTTCATAAGGAAAGACCGCTGTTCATAAGGTGAATATCCCGGTGTAAATCCTATGCCTGTTGATGACAATGTTTTATTTTCGGTAGAGCGAGCAAGTCCAAAATCAATTAAAACAAACTCTTCCTCAACACCCTTTATATTTTTAATCATAATATTTTGCGGTTTGATATCCCTGTGAATAATCCCCTTTTCGTGCAAAACGGAAAGGCTTTGCATAAGCGGCTTTAATTTTTTATAAAGCTCTTCCCAACTGTAATAACCTTTCTGCCGAACTCTTTCGTCAAGCGTTACTCCGTTTATAAACTCCGTAATAATATAAGCCGTGTTATTCTCCGAAAACCAATCGTACACCTTGACTATATTATTAAGACCCTCCGCTTC
>CADCHW010000015.1 GCA_902801245.1 uncultured Ruminococcus sp. | reverse complement strand
TTTTAACGGAACTGCATCGAAAACGACTTCGCAGGAAGAAAATTATGATGTTGATGTAAACGATATTCTTGATGACGATTACGAATACAGTGATGATGAAACACCTTTTGAATACGAACAGAGAACCCCGAACATCATCAGCGACTACGGCGACGGACAACGTCCGCAGGAGATAAGGTGAGAAATTTCTTGCAGTTAAAATTTCTGTCTTATTTAGGAATTATCGATAAATTACTTGTGCATAGTATTAGAAGAAACAACGTAATTACTATTGTTGTGTTACTTATTTTACACAACTTATTTGTCGATAGTTCCTTACATTTGTTTGTATTTGTGGTTTTGGGTGGTCGGAGGTTGATTTTTCAAAGAAAAGTTTTTTATCGGTGGAGTATAAAAAACAATAGGGATATTGACAGTTTTAAAATTAAAGAGTAAAATTATATTAGAATGTTATCGGCAGGAGAATTAATAATATATTAGAAATAAATATATTATTGCTTGTCGAAAATATATAGAAATCAAAAGTGTTTAACACTCCCGAAATGGATTTTAAATTTTTTTGATACATAGATTTCAATTATGAAAATTCGGTATGAAAATTCGGCATAATCTTTTGTTACAATGTTGTAATGTTACATAAAAAATATGTAATTTTTTAAGCGATATGTCGAAATTTTCTTATTTTACAAAATATTATTGAATTTTCAGTGCAAATGTGATAAATTTATATAGTAAAGAAGTATAACTAAAGCGTATTTTCGGAATAGATAAGCGAAAGCAAAATAAAACGGATTTTACGGTGATAAACACGTCAGGAGGAATATAAAATGGGTTTTCAGTTAGAAGAAGAGTATAACGGCAATTTGCCTGTAATTAAGGTTATCGGTGTAGGCGGCGGCGGCGGAAACGCTGTAAACCGTATGGTAAACAGCAACGTTAAGTCTGTCGAGTTTATCTCCATTAATACAGACGACCACGTGCTTCAGACATCAAAGGCTAATCAAAAAATTCACATCGGCGAGAAGCTTACTCACGGCAAGGGTGCAGGTTCACAGCCGGCTATAGGAGAGAAAGCCGCTATCGAGAATGCAGACGAGATTGCTGCCGCTCTCAAAGATACGGATATGGTGTTCATTACTGCCGGTATGGGCGGCGGCACAGGTACGGGTGCAGCTCCGGTTGTTGCCAAAATTGCAAGAGAGCTGGGCATTCTTACCGTTGCTATCGTAACAAAGCCGTTTGCTTTCGAGGGCAAGCACCGTATGCAGCAGGCGGAAGCAGGCATTGAGGCTTTAAGACAGCAGGTAGATTCGCTTGTAATCGTTCCAAACGAAAGACTTAAATATGTCAGCGAGGAGAGAATTACCCTTAAGAACGCATTCGAGGTTGCAGACGACGTTCTCAGACAGGGTACTCAGAGTATTTCCGACCTTATTCTTATTCCGGGTCTTATTAACCTTGACTTTGCGGACGTTACGGCTGTTATGGCTAACGCTGGTCTTGCTCATATGGGCGTAGGTACGGCAACGGGCAAGGACAAGGCTACGGAAGCCGCAAAGAAAGCTATCAGTTCTCCGCTCCTCGAAACTACTATCGCAGGTGCAAAGGGTCTTGTTGTAAACATCACGGCTTCACAGGATATCGGTCTTGACGAAATCGATATCGCATCTACTATGATTACCGAACAGGCGGACGAAGATGCAAACATCATTTGGGGTGCTGTTCTCGATGAGAATATGGAAGACGAAATGCGTGTAACGGTTATCGCTACAGGCTTCGGCGACGAAGACAGACCGGCAGACGCTCCGAAAACAACAGTTCAGACCACAACGACAATCACAAGCGATTCAAAGCCGCTTATCACACAGCCTAAGCGTACAACCGTTGAGGTTATGACTTCGGCAGCCGCTCAGACTACCCGTAAGACTGAACCGAAAACAGAGCCTGCTCCGAAGAAGAAGCCGACATCTGTTGACGATGACGATACATTCTTTGATATTATGCAGATTTTCAGCAAGGAATAAAAGCTGCAAGATTGCGAAGCCTGTTAAAGTTTGGGTCAAGCCTTTACAAAGGCTTGCGGGTCAAGGGCAGAGCCCTTGTCGCTGACGCAACAAATCAGCAAAGAAAAACAAACTACCCTCAGCGAAACCGAACGAACTTATCAAAGAAACAAAAAATAAAAAACATACATCAAAAAAATATCTTTCCATACAAACAAAAACAGGCAAGAGCGTAAGCGAATTGCCGGTCAAAGAAAGATAGCGTACGATTTAAATTTAACCGAACAACTATAATATTTTTGAATCTTAATATAAAAAAATAAAAACTGCCCGACTATACGATTGAATATGTATTGTCGGGCGGTATTTTTATAGATAAAAATGCAACAATATACTTGATAAATCTTTCCGAATATGATAAAATATTATTACAGATAAACAAAATTTAACTGCACGAAAAAAGTTAATATACGATTTTCGGCTGCCGTTGGCAGTTTGGTGATTTTTCCTTGAGTATTGAATTTTCGACGCAGGCATAAAATTTACGGCAAGAAAAAATTAAAGTGCAATTTTCGGCTGCCGTTGGCAGGGTGATTCCTATGGAAATGGATAAAGATTATAAAATAGTAAAACTTAAACTTGATGTAATATTCAAAAGAGTGTTCGGAGATGAAAACGATACGGATATCATAGCGGCGTTTGTGTCGGCACTTCTTGACATACCGCAGGAAAGTATCAAAAATATTTACATCAGAAATACCGAACTTACACCGGAATATTTTAAACTGAAATTCGGCAGACTTGATTTAAAGCTTGAAGTTGACGGAAAAATTGTGAACATAGAAATGCAGGTGAACGCAGAACCCGATTTCAAAGACCGTACATTGTTTTATTGGTCGAAGATGTTCAGCGGCGGATTGAAAGACGGAGATATGTACGACAGTCTGAAAAAGACTATATGTATAAATATCATTAATTTCAATTTGTTTAAAGACAGAAAGGATTATCATTCGTGTTATGTGCCTATGGAGGTAAAACATCACGATATCCTGTCGGATAAAGCGGCTATACATTTCTTTGAGCTGAGGAAAGTTAATAAGGCAAGACAGCACAAGCCGGTTGAGGATTGGTTGGATTTGATAAATGCAGAAACGGTGGGTGATCTTATGGCAATACAGGAAGAAACAAAAATCCCCGAGGTTAAGAAGACGATAGTAAAGCTTATAACCCTGAGCGGAGATGAAAAGGTTCGTGAAGAAGCGTATTACAGAGAAAAGCAGCTGCACGATGAAGCTTCGGCTCTGGGGCAGGCTAGACGTGAGGGAAGAGCAGAAGGAAGAGCAGAGGGAAGAGCAGAGGAGCGAGCTTATTTGATTGAAAGAATGCGTAAGAGTGGAATTTCTGAAGATCAGGTAAAAAGAGTATTAGGTGAAGCTTAAAAAGAAGTGATCTTATGGCAATACAGGAAGAAACAAAAATTCCCGAGGTTAAAAAGACAATAGTGAAACTTATAACCTTGAGCGGAGATGAAAAGATTCGTGAAGAAGCATACTACAGAGAGAAACAGCTGCATGATGAAGCGTCTGCGTTGGGTCATGCACGATATGAAGAAAGGGTTGACCTTATTGAACTAATGCGTAAAAACGGAGCGACAGAGGAACAGTTAAGAAGTTTTTTAGGAGAAAAATATATTTCGGATTGATTATAAAAAAGTTCAAAAGTTCTGATATTATGGCAATGCAGGAAGAAACAAAAATCACCCTTGAAATCCGAAAATTTAAATTTCCGAGTTTCAGGGGGATTGCATTGTAAAAATAACCAAAAAGATTTTAAAAAGTTAATAAATCTTCTAACCCGAAAACTATTGACGAATCGAAAAAAATAGATTATAATAATACCTGCGTGACTGCACAAGATATGCGATGAAGCGGGAGGTTGCGGCGAATACGCCGGTTTTTCCGCAGAGTATGTCCGATTTTAAACCGGGCGACAGAAATATTATTTGAATTGTAAAGTTTGGCACAGCCGTGTTGTGCTATGCCGTAATTCAAGTTTTGCCTATGTCAATTTCCCCGGAAACCTTTGCGGTTTTCGGTTTTTAAATGTAATGAGTTGAAACACCCGGAAGAGTGTGCAACAAAAAATGACGGCAAAGAATAATTGTCCCCGCCGAATAATTAAGTGTTTCAGGAGGCGATTACAGTGGCAGTCAAGGAAAAAATCAGGATAAGACTTAAGGGTTACGATCATCAGCTCGTTGACCAGTCAGCAGAGAGAATCGTAGCTACAGCAAAACGCACAGGTGCGAGAGTTTCGGGTCCCGTTCCGCTCCCCACAGAGAAGCAGGTTATCACCATTCTCCGTGCTGTTCATAAGTATAAGGACAGCCGTGAGCAGTTCGAGATGAGAACTCACAAAAGACTTATCGATATTCTCAGACCGTCTAACAAGACAGTCGAGGCTCTCATGAGCTTAGAACTCCCTGCCGGTGTTGAAATCGAAATCAAGCTTTAATCATTTGCTCTTATCACCGCCGACTTTGGCGGAATGAAGAATTATCAAATCATTAAGCAAGATTTGCAAACGATGTTCAACCAACCGAATACGGGGTCAAGTTGGCGAAAGTCAACCAATAACTCTATATCAGGAGGCATTAAAATGCAGAAAGCAATTATCGGCAAGAAGATTGGTATGACACAGATCTTCGACGAAACCGGTAAAGTCGTTCCGGTTACTGTTGTTGAAGCAGGTCCATGCGTTGTTTCATTCAAGAAGACAGTAGAAAACGACGGCTACGCAGCTGTTCAGCTCGGCTTCGGCGACCTCAAGCCGCATAAGGTTAATAAGCCTATGGCAGGTCACTTCAAGAAGTCAAACGTAGCTCCCAAGAGAACTCTCAGAGAGTTCAGATTTGAAAACACCGACGCTTACGAGCTTGGTCAGATTATCAAGGCTGACGTTTTCGCAGCAGGCGATAAAATCGACGTTACAGGCACAAGCAAAGGTAAAGGATATGCAGGCGTTATCAAACGCTGGAACTTCCAGAGATTAAAGGAAACTCACGGTTCAGGTCCGGTAGCCCGTCACGGCGGTTCTATGGGTGCTTGTTCAACTCCTTCAAGAGTTTGGAAGGGCAAGAAAATGGCAGGTCATTTGGGTACTGAGAAAGTTACGGTTCAGAACCTTGCAGTAGTTAAGGTTGACGCCGAGAACAATCTCATCGCTATCAAGGGTGCAATCCCCGGTCCTAACGGCGGTACAGTAGTTCTCAAAGACAGCTGCAAGGCGTAATGGAAGGAGGAATTAAGAATGCCAACAGTAGCAGTAGTAGATATGAAAGGCACAAAGGTTGATGAAATCAATCTCTCCGATTCCATTTTCGGAATTGAACCCAACGCCGCAGTAATGCATGAATTGGTAGTCAACTACTTGGCTAATCAGCGTCAGGGCACACAGTCCGCTCTTACAAGATCCGAAGTCAGAGGCGGCGGCAGAAAGCCGTGGAGACAGAAAGGCACAGGTCACGCTCGTCAGGGTTCTATCAGAGCTCCCCAGTGGAGAAAGGGCGGCGTTGTATTTGCTCCGAAGCCGAGAAGCTATAAATACACAGTAAACAAGAAAGTTAGAAGACTTGCTATGAAGTCCGCTTTCTCTTCAAAGGCTCAGGATAACGAAATCATCGTTATCGACAAAATTGCTCTTGACGAGTTCAAGACAAAGACTATCGTTAAGATGCTTTCCGATATCGGTTCGGAGAAAAAGGCTCTTATCGTTCTCCCCGAGGTAGACAAGAAGGTTATCAAGTCTGCAAGCAACATTCCGGGAGTTAAAACAGCACAGGTAAACGAGCTTAATGTTTACAATATTCTCAATGCTGACAAGCTTATTATTGTAAAAGACGCCGTTGCCAAAATCGAGGAGGTGTACGCATAATGGCTGCACAGGATATTATCGTTCGTCCGATTATCACAGAGAAGAGTATGCTTGGTGCAACAGATAAGAAGTACACATTCGAGGTTGCAAAGAAAGCTAACAAGATTGAAATTGCTAAGGCTGTTGAAGAGATTTTCGGCGTTAAGGTTGCTAAGGTAAACACAGTAAACGTAAGAGGCAGACTTCGCCGTCAGGGCAGAAATCAGGGTTACACAAGAGCTTGGAAAAAGGCTTATGTAACACTTACTCAGGACAGCAAGGATATCGAATTTTTCGAGGGCATGATGTAAGCCTGCCATAAAGCAAAATTCGACAGGTTGAATGTATGGGGTATGCCATTGCCCCGCAAAGCCATCATGAGGAGTGTGAAAAGACATGGCAATTAAGGTATATAAGCCGACCACAAACGCACGTCGTAATATGTCGGTTACAGATTACTCGGTTCTTTCCAAGGTTGAGCCTGAGAAGAGCTTGCTTGAACCTCTCAAGAAGCATTCGGGAAGAAACAGCTACGGCAGAATTACCGTTCGTCACAAGGGCGGCGGAAACCGCAGAAAGTATCGTGTTATAGATTTTAAGCGTCAGAAGTTTGGCGTTGAAGCAACAGTTAAAACTCTTGAGTATGATCCGAACCGTTCCGCATTTATCGCTCTTATCGAGTACACAGACGGTGAGAAAGCATACATCATCGCACCGCAGGGTCTTAAAGTCGGTGACAAGGTTGTTTCCGGTCCCGAGGCTGATATCAAGCCCGGCAACGCATTGCCGCTTACAAATATCCCTACAGGTACATTTATCCACAACGTAGAGCTTTACCCCGGCAGAGGCGCACAGCTTGCACGTTCCGCAGGTATTATGGCACAGCTTATGGCTAAAGAGAACGGCTACGCTTTGCTCAGACTTCCGTCCGGCGAGCTCAGAAACGTTCCGGCTGCTTGTATGGCTACTATCGGTCAGGTTGGCAACACCGACCACGAGAACGTTAAAATCGGTAAAGCAGGTCGTAAAAGACATCTCGGCGTTCGCCCGACAGTAAGAGGTTCCGTAATGAACCCGAACGATCACCCGCACGGCGGTGGTGAGGGTAAGAGCCCCGTTGGCCGTCCGGGACCTGTAACTCCGTGGGGTAAGCCTGCACTCGGTTACAAGACCAGAAAGCACCACAAGAGTTCGGATAAGCTTATCGTAAAGCGCAAAAACGGTAAGTAATAGGCATACAGAAAGGAGCTTATAAGAATGGGCAGAAGTGTTAAAAAGGGTCCTTTTGTACAGCCTGTACTTTTAAAGAGGGTCCAAGAATTAAACGCTACCGGCGAGAAGAAGATTCTTAAAACATGGAGCAGAAGCTCAACAATCTTCCCTGATTTCGTTGGTCATACATTTGCGGTTCACGACGGCCGCAAGCATGTTCCCGTATATGTAACGGAGGATATGGTTGGTCACAAGCTCGGCGAGTTTGCACCGACAAGAACATTTAAGGGACACGCAGGTTCCAAAACAACTAAGAAGTAATAATGCCGAAAGGAGTTATAGAAATGGAAGCTAAGGCTTATTTGAATTATGTTCGCATTTCTCCCCGTAAGGTTTCTATCGTTCTCGATTTGATTAGAAACAAGCCGGTAGATCTTGCGATGGCTATCCTCAAGCATACTCCCAAGGCAGCTTGTGAGGATTTGCAGAAACTTTTGAATTCTGCAATCGCAAATGCAGAGAATAACCACGGTATGGATGTTTCCAAGCTTTATGTAGCAGAATGCTCCGTAAGCCAGGGACCGATTCTCAAGCGTATTCGTCCGAGAGCTCAGGGACGTGCTTACAGAATTGACAAGAAAACATCGCACATTACCCTTGTACTCAAGGAAAAAGAATAAGAGAGGGAGGTTAGAGTAATGGGCCAGAAAGTACATCCGCACGGTTTGCGTGTTGGCGTAATTAAAGACTGGGATTCACGCTGGTATGCTAATAAGAAAGATTTTGGAGATACTCTTGTTGAGGACTACAACCTCCGTAAGACTCTCAAAAAGCAGCTTTACGCAGCCGGTATTGCTAAAATAGAGATTGAACGCACAAAGCAGAGAGTTAGAATTCACATTCACTGTGCTAAACCCGGTATGGTTATCGGTAAGGGCGGCGCAGAGATTGAGAAGCTCCGTTTGCAGTGCGAGAAGATGCTTAAGAAGAATGTCGCTATCGACATAGTAGAGGTTAAGCATCCCGACCTTAACGCACAGCTCGTTGCTGAGAGTATTGCGCAGCAGCTTGAGAAGAGAATTTCTTTCCGCCGTGCTATGAAGCAGGCTATCGGAAGAACAATGAAGTTCGGTGCTAAGGGTATTAAGACACAGTGTTCGGGTCGTCTTGGCGGTGCTGAAATCGCAAGAGCAGAGTCGTATCACGAGGGAACAATTCCGCTCCAGACAATCAGAGCAGATATCGATTACGGTTTTGCAGAGGCAAACACAACCTATGGCAAAATCGGTGTTAAGGTATGGCTTTACAAGGGCGAGGTTCTCAATGAAAATCGCAAGTCACGCAGAGAAGGGAGCGGTAAATAATGTTATTGCCAAAGCGTGTTAAATACCGCAAAGTTCACAGAGGCCGCATGAAGGGTAAGGCTACCCGCGGCAACAAGGTGACTTACGGTGAGTACGGTTTGCAGGCACTTGAGCCGGCATGGATTAAATCAAACCAGATTGAAGCAGCCCGTGTTGCTATGACACGTTACTGCAAGAGATTCGGTAAAGTATGGATTAAGATTTTCCCGGATAAGCCGATTACATCGAAGCCTCTCGGCACTCGAATGGGTAAAGGTAAAGGTGCTCCCGAGTATTGGGTGGCTGTAGTAAAGCCGGGCAAGGTTATGTTTGAGCTTGCAGGCGTTCCCGAGGAAACAGCAAGAGAAGCTATGAGATTGGCAGCTGCAAAGCTCCCGATTAAGTGCAAGTTCGTTAAGAAATCAGAAACGGAGGGTGAGCAGTAATGAAAGCTTCAGAAATCAGAGAATTGACAACAGAAGAGCTTCAGACTAAGCTTAAAACTCTTAAAGAAGAACTCTTCAACCTTCGTTTCCAACTCGCTATAAATCAGCTCGAAAATCCAACTCGTATTAAGGCTGTTAAGAAAGACATCGCTCGTGTACTTACAGTAATTCGTGAGCAGGAACTCGAAAGCAGCAAGAATGCGTAATGGAAGGAGGATTTAGCCGTGAGTGAGAGAAACCTGAGAAAAACAGTTGTAGGCAAGGTTGTTTCCGATAAAATGGAGAAGACAATCGTTGTGGCTGTTGAGGATAGCGTAAAGCACCCGCTTTACAACAAAATCGTGAAGAGAACAATTAAGTTCAAGGCTCACGATGAGAACAACGAGGCCGGCATCGGCGATCGTGTAAAGATTATGGAGACTCGTCCTCTTTCCAAGGATAAGAGATGGAGACTCGTCACGATTATTGAAAAGGCAAAGTAATATTGGCATATATTAAAGGAGGAAATCACTGTGATACAACAGCAGACATACCTCAAGGTTGCCGATAACACCGGTGCAAAAGAGCTTATGTGCATTCGTGTTCTCGGTGGTACCGGTAGAAGGTACGCCAACATTGGCGATGTTGTAGTTGCTTCCGTTAAGAAGGCAGCGCCGGGCGGCATCGTTAAAAAGGGCGACGTAGTTAAAGCAGTTATTGTACGCTCAAAGAAGGGCGTTCGTCGTGAGGACGGCACATACATTCGCTTTGATGAGAATGCAGCCGTTATTATAAAGGAAGATAAGAACCCTAGAGGTACTCGTATTTTCGGACCCGTTGCAAGAGAGCTTCGTGATAAGGACTACATGAAGATTTTGTCACTTGCTCCGGAAGTACTTTAATGGAGGTGCTCACTGATGAATAAGGTTCATGTAAAAACGGGTGACACCGTAAAGATTATCAGCGGCAGAGACCGTGGCAAGCAGGGTAAGGTACTTGCTGTTTCTCCGAAAGAGGGCAAGGTTATCGTAGAGAAGTGCAATCTCGTTACCAAGCACGTTAAGCCGAGAAGAATGGGCGAGCAGGGCGGCATCGTAAAGGCTGAGGCTGCTATCTATGCTTCAAAGGTTCAGGTTGTTTGCCCCAGATGCGGCAAGCAGACAAGAGTAGGTCATAAGATTCTTGCAGACGGCAAGAAAGAGCGTATTTGCGTTAAGTGCAAAGAAACACTTTAAGGAGGGGTTAAACAATGGCTAGATTAAAGGAATTTTACAAGAGCGATGTTGCCCCTGCTCTTTTGAAGAAGTATTCATATAAGAGTGTAATGCAGATTCCGAAGCTTGAGAAAATCGTTATCAACGTTGGCGCAGGCGAGGCAAGAGAGAACTCTAAGGTTATCGACGCTATCGCTAACGACCTTGCAGCAATTACAGGTCAGAAGCCTTACATTTGTAAAGCAAGAAAGTCTGTTGCTAACTTTAAGCTCAGAGAGGGTATGAACATCGGCGTTAAGGTTACACTCAGAGGCGACAGAATGTATGAGTTCCTCGACAGACTTTTCAACGTGGCTCTCCCGAGAGTACGTGACTTCAGAGGAATCAACCCGAACTCGTTCGACGGTCGTGGCAACTACAATATGGGTCTTAAAGAGCAGCTCATCTTCCCTGAGATTGAGTTTGATAAGATCGACAAGGTTCGTGGTATGGACATTTGCTTCGTTACCACAGCAAACACAGACGAAGAAGCTCGTGAGCTTTTAACACTCTTGGGCGCACCGTTTGCAAAGTAAGGAGGGGTTATCGTGGCTAAAAAAGCAATGAAGGTTAAGCAGCAGAGAACTCAGAAGTTTTCGACAAGAGAGTACACAAGATGCAAAATCTGCGGAAGACCACACGCATACCTCCGCAAGTTTGGTATTTGCCGTATTTGCTTCAGAGAACTCGCTTACAAGGGCGAGATTCCCGGAGTAAAGAAGTCAAGCTGGTAATTAAAGAAGGAGGAATATATTATGCAGATTACAGATCCTATCGCAGATTTGCTCACAAGAATTCGTAACGCAAGCTCTGCAAAGCATGATACTGTTGAAATTCCTGCTTCCAACATGAAGAAGTCTATTTGCCAGATTCTTGTTGATGAAGGTTTTATTAAGAGTTTCACAGTTGCCGAGGACGGCAAGCAGGGTGTCATCACAGTTGTACTTAAGTACGGCGCAAATAAGACACCTGTAATACAGGGCCTTAAGAGAGTTTCAAAACCCGGCCTTCGTATTTACTCAAATGTTGAAGATATGCCAAAGGTAATGAGAGGCCTTGGCGTTGCTATCATCTCCACATCAAAGGGCGTTATGACAGACCGTCAGGCTCGTAAGGAGAACGTAGGCGGCGAAGTTCTCGCATTCGTTTGGTAAGGAGGTTCGAAGATGTCTCGAATTGGAAGAAAACCCGTAAATATTCCCGCCGGTGTTACAGTTAATGTAGACAACGGTGTTGTTACCGTAAAGGGTCCCAAGGGCGAACTCACACAGAAGATTCACCCGAATATCACCGTAAACGTTGACGGTGCTGTTGTTACGGTTACTCGTCCCAACGACGATAAGCTCAACAGATCCCTTCACGGTCTTACCCGTTCACTCATTGCCAATATGGTAGAGGGTGTTACAAACGGTTATAAGAAAGAGCTTGAGGTAAACGGTGTTGGTTACCGTGTTCAGAAGCAGGGCAAAGACTGCGTTATGAACCTCGGCTATTCACATCAGGTTATCGTATCTGATACAGATGATATTAAGATCGAAGTTCCGAACCCGAACAAGATCATCATCACAGGCATTGATAAGCAAAAGGTTGGTCAGTTTGCTGCCGAAGTTAGAGAAAAGCGTCCTCCGGAGCCGTACAAGGGCAAAGGTATTAAGTACGTTGATGAGGTTATCCGTCGTAAAGAGGGTAAAGCAGGTAAGGGTAAATAATTAAGGAGTGAATAACAATGGTTAAAAAGCCTGATACAAACAAGGCAAGATTAAAGCGCCATAAGAGAGTACGCAGTAAGATCAGCGGTACTGCCGAGCGTCCTCGCTTGAACGTTTTCCGCTCCAACACCAACATCTACGCTCAGGTTATCGATGACGTAAACGGTGTTACTCTTGCAAGTGCGTCTTCTCTCGATAAAGAGATTACGGTTAATGGCGGAAACAAAGAGGCAGCTAAAGAGGTAGGCAAGCTTGTAGCTCAGAGAGCTGCCGACAAGGGAATCACCGAAGTTGTATTCGACAGAGGTGGCTATGTATATCACGGCCGTGTCAAGGAATTGGCTGAAGGTGCTCGTGAGGGCGGTCTTAAGTTCTAAGTAAGGGAGGAAAATACTTTGGCAAGAATTGACGCAACTGAAATAGAGTTGAAGGAGCACGTTGTTGCTATCAACCGTGTTTCTAAGACAGTTAAGGGCGGTCGTATCTTTAAGTTCGCCGCTTTGGTAGTAGTAGGCGACGGCAACGGCACAGTAGGCTTTGGCATCGGCAAAGCAGGCGAAGTTCCGGATGCTATCCGTAAGGGCATCGAAGATGCTAAGAAGAACCTTATCAAGGTTTCCCTTAAAGGCACAACAATCCCTCACGAGGTTATCGGTGAGTTTGGCGCAGGCAGAGTACTTATGAAGCCTGCTGCTCCCGGTACAGGCGTAATCGCAGGCGGCCCCGTTCGTGCTGTGGTTGAGGCTGTTGGCATTAAGGATATCAGAACAAAGGCTCTTCGTTCCAACAACCCTTGCAATGTTGTTCGCGCAACACTTCAGGGTCTTGGCGCACTTCGTTCTGCTGAAGAGGTTGCCGCAACTCGTGGCATCTCTGTAAAGGATTTATATTAATAGGGGGTAAGCGATATGGCACAGTACAACATTAAGCTCGTAAAGAGCCTTATCGGTAGAAAGAAAGACCAGATTGCAACCGCCGACTCTTTGGGTTTGCGTAAAATCGGCGACACAACAACTCAGCCCGATAACGCTCAGACAAAGGGTAAAATCAAGAAAATCATTCACCTCATCGAGGTTACCGAAGCATAAGCAAGGAGGTGCGAAATATGAAGTTGCACGAACTTTCACCGGTTGCAGGCTCTAAGAAGAGCGCTAAGCGTATCGGTAGAGGTCATGGCTCGGGCTGGGGCAAAACTGCCGGCAAGGGTCATAAGGGTCAGAAGGCAAGAGCAGGTCACGGTATGCGTCCGGGCTTTGAGGGTGGTCAGATGCCGCTCCAAAGACGTATTCCTAAGAGAGGTTTCAACAACATCTTCGCTAAGGAGATTGTTATTGTGAACTTGGGAACACTCGAGAAGAAATTCGAGAACGGTGCAACAGTTGATACCGAAGCTCTCAAGAAAGCCGGAATTGTTAAGAACTCTTTTGATGGTGTTAAGATCCTTTCCAACGGCACATTAACAAAGAGCCTTACTGTTAAGGCAAATGCTTTTTCTAAGTCTGCCAAGGAGAAAATCGAGGCAGCCGGCGGAAAGGCAGAGGTGGTATAATTGTTTAAAACCATTCAAAACGCCTGGAGGATTCCCGATTTAAGAAAGAAAATTCTTTTCACACTGTTTATTATTATAGTATTCAGAATTGGTTCGGTTATTCCTGTTCCGTTCCTTGATGTCAGTGCTTTGCAGACCTTGATGGAACAATATTCGGGCGACAACGTTCTGGCTTATCAGAATATGCTGTCCGGCGGTGCGTTCGCAAACGCAACACTTTTTGCAATGGGTATTACACCCTATATTAACAGTTCAATTATTATGCAGCTCCTCTGTGTGGCAATTCCGGCTCTTGAGTCGCTTGCCAAGGAGGGCAACGAAGGACGAAAGAAAATCGCCGCCATTACAAGATATGTAACTGTCGGTTTGGGTCTTATTCAGGGTACGGCTTATTACGTATTCTTAAGACGTTCCGCTATTATCGTAAGCGATTGGAGAAGCGGTTTCCAAGGAGTGTTCTCCTGTGCGGTTATCATTCTCGCATTTACGGCAGGTACGGCTGTAATGATGTGGCTCGGTGAACAGATTAACGTTAAGGGTATCGGAAACGGTATTTCAATACTTCTCTTCGCCGGTATTATTTCAAGATTCTCGACCCTTGTCGGCAGCCTTGTTCAGTATTGGCAGCTTGCTCTCAACGGTCAGCAGAAATTCTTCTTCTTCGTTCCGATTTTCGTAGTGCTGTTCCTGTTCGTTATCTGGGTTATCACATTTATGAATGATGCCGAGAGAAGAATTCCGATTCAGTACGCAAAGAGAGTAGTGGGCAGAAAGATGTACGGCGGTCAGTCAACACATCTTCCTATTAAGGTAGCTATCGGCGGTGTTATGCCCGTAATCTTCGCAAGCTCCATTCTCTCAATTCCTAGTACCGTAAACCTCTTTGTTAAGAAGCAAGACGGGTTCTGGGGAACTTTCTTTAAGTTCTTCAACTCAACCAGCGTAGGTTATATGGTAATCTATTTTGTATTAATTATTATGTTCGCTTATTTCTACACGGCTATTCAGTATAACCCCGTAGAAATGTCAAATAATCTTCGTCAGAACAACGGCACAATCCCCGGTATCCGTCCGGGTCGCCCGACAGCTGACTTTATTGCAAAGATTTTGTCAAGAATAACACTTATCGGTGCTTTGTTCTTAGCATTAATCGCACTCTTGCCGCTTATTTTCGGTAAGATTTCCACAATGGGCAATATGTCCTTGAGCGGTACTTCCATTATCATTCTTGTCGGTGTTGCACTGGAAACGGTTAAGCAGCTCGAATCTCAAATGATGATGCGTCATTACAAAGGCTTCTTGGACTAAGCGTATAGATTATTACAAGGAGATAATAATTATGAACATTATTCTTTTAGGTGCCCCGGGTGCGGGCAAAGGTACTCAGGCAGAGAAAATCTGCGAGCACCTCAGCATCCCTACAATCAGTACGGGTAATATTATCCGTGAAGCGTTGAAAAGCGGTACGGAAATGGGTCTTAAAGCTAAATCCTATATGGACGCAGGTCAGCTTGTTCCCGATGAGGTCGTTATCGGCATCATCAAGGATCGTCTTGCTAACGACGACTGTAAGAACGGCTTTATCCTCGACGGTTTCCCGAGAACCATTCCCCAAGCCGAGGCTCTGGATACAATGGGCGTTGTAATCGATAAGGTAATCGATATCGAAGTACCTGACGAGAGAATCATCGGCAGAATGTCCGGACGCCGTGTCTGCGGAAGTTGCGGCGCAAGCTATCATCTTGAGTACAAAGTACCTAAGACTGAGGGTGTATGCGACTTGTGTGCAGGTGCCCTTGTTCAACGTAAGGACGACCACCCTGATACAGTAAAGGCTCGTCTTGAAGTTTATCATAACGAAACAGAGCCGCTCAAGGAGTATTATTCAAAGCAGGGCAAGCTTGCCGTTGTTGAGGGTCAGGAAGAAATCGCCGACACAACTGCTTTGGTATTCGCACAGCTTGAGGCTTAATCTATGATAGTTTTAAAGACTGCCAAAGAGTTGAAACTCATGAGAGCAGCCGGACGAATCTCCCAAAGAGCTTTACGCTTGGCGGGAGAGGCTGTCGAACCGGGTGTTACAACCAAGGAAATCGACGCCATAGTCCGAAAGTATATCGAGGGACAGGGGGCAGCTCCCTCGTTCCTCGGTTACGGCGGATTTCCGGCTAGTGCTTGCATATCAGTTAATAATGTGGTTATCCATGGCATACCGAGTGAAAAGCGTGTTCTTAAGCAGGGCGACATAGTAAGCATAGATGTCGGAGCTTATTTTAACGGCTTCCACGGCGACAATGCGTGGACATTCCCCTGCGGCGATATCAGCGAGGACGCACAAAGACTTTTGAAAACTACCGAGGAGGCTCTCTTCGAGGGCATTAAGGCAGCAAAATCAGGAGCAAGAATCGGTGATATAGGAAATGCTGTTCAACAGTATGTCGAACTTCGCAGTTACTCGGTGGTACGAGATTTTGTCGGCCATGGCGTAGGTGCGAAACTACACGAGGACCCCAAAGTACCGAATTACGGAGCACCGGGCAAAGGTGCTCTCCTGCGACCGGGTATGGCTATTGCAATAGAGCCAATGGTCAACATGGGAAGTCATAATGTCAGGGTTTTAAAGGATAAATGGACAACCGTCACGGCAGACGGAAAGCTTTCCGCTCATTTTGAACATACTCTGGCGATAACCCCCGACGGTCCTGTGATTTTAACTTTGCCCGATTGATGAGGTGGTAAAGTGGATTTTAAAACGGGACAAATCGTTAAAGCAAAGGCGGGGCGTGACAAAGACGGCTTTTTCATTATAAAGGAAATCGACGGGCAGTATGCATATATCGTAGACGGCAGAAGCCGCAAGGTTGATTCTCCGAAAAAGAAAAAGCTTATTCACCTTGCACCGACCTCAAGGTTTGTGCAGGACTTTAATACTAACCGTGAAGTTATTAGAATTTTATCGGATTTTCAGGATAATTAAGGAGGAATTCCTATGTCGAAGCAGGACGTATTTGAGCTTACAGGTACGGTAGTTGAAGCTTTGCCGAACACAAAGTTCAAGGTGGAACTCGAAAATGGCAAGGTAATATTGGCTCATATCTCAGGCAAGCTGAGAATGAATTTCATCAGAATTCTCCCGGGCGATAAGGTGACTGTTGAGCTTTCACCGTATGACCTCACAAAGGGCAGAATTACATGGAGAGGTAAGTAATACTAATTTTTCGTGAAATGTTAATAACTTTGTGTATTAACGGAGAATTGTATGAAAAGCCCCAAAAATTTCCAATATTCTATTTACTTTTGAAAGGAATGATTATATAATGAAAGTCAGACCTTCTGTAAAGAAAATTTGTGACAAGTGCAAGGTAATCAAGCGTAAGGGCAAGGTTATGGTAATTTGCGAAAACCCGAAGCACAAACAGCGTCAGGGTTAATCACAGACGTTTTCTTAGGAATTGACAATTAATCTATATTTGGAGGTGCAAATTTATGGCACGTATAGCTGGTGTTGACTTACCGAGAGATAAAAGAGTTGAGATTGGCTTGACTTATATATACGGTATCGGCCGCAAGACTGCGAGCGATATCATTGCAGCAACAGGTGTAAATCCTGATACTCGTGTTAGAGATTTGAGCGAGGAGGACGTTTCTAAGCTCAGAGAGTATATCGATCATAACTGTCGTGTGGAGGGTGACCTTCGCCGTGACGTTGCTTTTGACATTAAAAGACTTATCGAGATTGGCTGTTATCGTGGTGTTCGTCACCGCAAGGGTCTTCCTGTAAGAGGTCAGCGTTCAAAGACTAACGCTCGTACCCGTAAGGGCCCGAGAAAGACAATGGCTAACAAGAAGAAGTAAGGAGGAGAAAGGACAATGGCAGCACCAAAGGGTAAAAAAACAGTTGTTCGCAGACGTCGTGAGCGTAAGAACATCGAAAAAGGAGCAGCTCATATTCAGTCTACATTCAACAACACAATCGTTACAATTACGGATACACAGGGTAATGCCGTTTCTTGGGCAAGTGCAGGTGAACTCGGTTTCAGAGGTTCCAAGAAGTCAACTCCGTTCGCAGCTCAGACAGCAGCAGAAACAGCTGCAAAGGTCGCTATGGAGCATGGTATGAAAACAGTTGAAGTTTACGTTAAGGGTCCGGGCGCAGGCCGTGAGGCTGCTATCAGAGCTTTGCAGCAGGCAGGTCTTGACGTAAGTATGATTAAAGATGTTACACCGATTCCTCACAACGGATGCCGTCCTCCGAAGAGAAGACGTGTCTAATTTTAAAAATTCGGAGGTGTTTTAAGAATGGCAGTAAACAGAGATCCTATTTTAAAGAGATGCAGATATTTGGGCATCAGCCCGACAGTTGTTGGTATTGACAAAACTTCCAAGAAGAACCCCAATGCCAACTCAAGAAGAAAGGTTTCCGAGTACGGTCTTCAGCTCAAAGAAAAGCAGAAGCTGAAGTTCATTTACGGTGTTTTGGAGAAGCAGTTCTATCATTACTATGAACTCGCTACAAAAATGGAGGGTCAGACAGGTAATAACATTATCGTATTGCTTGAATCAAGACTTGACAACATTATCTTCAGACTCGGCTATGCAGCTACAAGAAGAGAAGCAAGACAGCTCGTAAACCACGGTCACTTCCTTGTAAACGGCAAGAGAGTTGATATCCCGTCTTACAGAGTTAAGGCAGGCGACGAAATTTCTCTCAGAGAGAAGAGCAGAAGCAGCGTTAAGTTCAAGGATAACCTTGAAAAGACAAGCTCTCGTGTAGTACCGCTTTGGCTCGACAGCAACAAGGACGAGTTTAAGGCTACTGTAACTCGTTTGCCTTCTGCTGAGGACCTTGACTATGATGTTGAGGCTCACCTCATCGTCGAGTTGTACTCCAAGTAATCCTCAGTCACATAGGAATACACAACACACATATCGGCACATTTTGTGCTAAATGTTAGGGAGGAGCCAACTAATGATAGAAATTGAAAAGCCAAAGATTGATACCGAAGAATTATCAGCTGACGGTAAGTATGGCAGATTTGTTGTTGAGCCTCTTGAAAGAGGCTTTGGCAATACACTTGGCAACAGCCTTCGTCGTGTATTGCTCTCATCGCTTGAGGGCGTAGCAGTTAAGTCTATAAAAATAGAGGGCGTTTTACACGAATTTTCAACTATCCCGGGTGTTAAGGAAGATGTTACACAGATTATCCTTAATATGAAAGGACTTACCGCAAAACTTAATTGTCAGGGTGAGAAGAAAGTTGAAATCAGAGCGGAAGGACCCTGTGAGGTTACAGCCGCAAGTATTATGTGTGACAGCGAGGTTGAAATTCTTAATCCGGAAATGCACATAGCAACTCTGGGTGAGGGAGCAAAACTCTTCATGGAGATTGTAATGGATAGGGGAAGAGGTTACGTTTCAGGCGAACGCAACAAGCAGCTTGCCGAAGAGAACGTAATCGGACTTCTTCCGGTGGACTCCATTTATACGCCTATTTTAAAGGTTAATTATACAGTAGAGAATACTCGTGTCGGTCAGATAACTGACTATGATAAGCTCACACTTGATGTGTGGACTAACGGTGTTGTTAATGCTCAGGAGGCTGTATCTCTTGCAGCAAAGGTACTTACGGAACACCTTAATCTCTTCGTTGATTTGTCCGACAAGGGCTACAGCACAGAGATTATGGTTGAGAAAGACGACAAGGGCAAGGAGAAAGTTCTTGAAATGACTATCGAAGAACTTGACCTTTCGGTTCGTTCGTTCAACTGCTTGAAGCGTGCAGGTATCAACACTGTTGAGGACTTAATCAACAAGTCCGAAGAAGATATGATGAAGGTTCGTAACTTGGGACGCAAGTCGCTTGAGGAAGTTATCGTAAAACTTCAGACACTCGGATTCAGTCTTCGTAAAGAAGAGGAATAAGACCTCTTTTCCAAACAAAGTAAAAGGAGTGACTAAAATGCCGGGAACAAGAAAGTTGGGAAGAACTACTGCTCACAGAACAGCAATGCTCAGAGCTTTGGTTACATTCCTTTTTGAGAACGGAAAAATAGAAACAACTGTTACTCGTGCTAAAGAGGTTAGCTCATTAGCCGAGAAATTTATCACAATTGCAAAGAAGAACGATCTTCACAGCAAGCGTCAGGTATTTGCTTTCGTAACAGACGAAACAGTAGCAAAGAAGCTTATTGATGAAATCGCTCCGAAGTATGCAGATGTAAACGGCGGCTATACAAGAATTACAAAGATCGGACCTCGCCGTGGCGACGCTGCTGAAATGGCAATTATCGAGCTTGTTTAATTGATTGAATTAATATAAGCTTTTATGGGCTTAGGCAGTAAATCTGCCTAAGCCTTGTTAAAAGTTTGGTCAAGCTTTTCAAAGCTTGCGGGGTGCAGGGGCAGAGCCCTGCTCGCTGACGCAACAAACTATAAAAGAAAAACAAACTACCCTCAGCGAAACTAAACGAACTATCATAGAAAACAAAAAATCAAAGCCCATATCAAAACAATAGCTTTCCTCAAAAATAAAAACAGGCAACAGCGAAGCGAATTGCCGACTGTAGGAAAACAAAGTAACAAATACAAAAACTTAATATTACCGCTCGTGGCGTAATTGGATAACGCAGCAGATTCCGATTCTGAAGACTGGGGGTTCGAGTCCCTTCGAGCGGACTAATAAAAACAGGACTGTACCGTAAACGGTGCAGTCCTTGACTGGTTTTATCAATTATTTCAAACCACGTCTTTGCAATTCTTCTTCTACCATTCTTTCACCGGGTGAACCGCTTTTAGCACTAAAGTACATAGAAAAAAGTTCATCATCGCTTTTGTTTCTAATCTGATTACGGACGTTATCGAAGGTACGGTCATAATTGTTCTGTAAACCGGTAACAAATTCATCGCCTAATTTTTTTGGGGAAAAATTACCGTTTTCATCTGTACCTGCATTTTTCGCTAAAACTGCACCTAAAGCTATTATTACACCGCCTGCTATTAAGTCATCAATTCCGAACATTAATGTCACTGCCTTTCAAATTTATTTGTATACAATATATCATATAAGTGATAAAAAATCAATAAATTTCAGCAAAGTATTTTCCGACAGAAAATTTTATTTTAAAAAATGTTATATAATCAAACTTTTTGTAAAAATACTCTTAAATTTTAAACGATTTTGTTTTTTAAAGGAAATAATGAACAGTATAATAATAAAATGGTATTAAAATTACCATTTTATTATTCACTGTTCATTATTCTTTTTTATTTTTGTAATATTTTCACATAAATTTCAGTAAAATTTTAACCAAAAAATCATATAAACCCTCAAAAATTTATTGCATTTGTGTTTGAAATTTGTTATAATATAAATGAGGTGGTAAGCGTGAGTAATGTAATATTTAATAAGTCGGTTGAATTTCTGGCACAAATCGCTTTGTTTAACGAAGCATATTCAAAATCCGGACTGGACGAGTCTATATCAAAAAGACTTCTTGCGGCTGCAACAGATATGGGTACTCATATCAACAAATCCGTATACGGAGATGACAAGAGTGCATTTAACGTACATTTGCAGGAGGCATTAAAATCCTCGGTTGAGTGTGTATATCTTTTAAAAACGCTGAGTTCGATGAATTTGTTTCCGTATGATTATGTTTATTTGATTTCAATGGTGCAGGATATAAAAAATGTCCTGATTGCCTCTATAAATGCAAATAAAAATACATCTACCGTACAAAGCAAGTGGAATAAATACAACAGTAAAAACTATTCATCATAAGGCGGCGGACAACGTCCGCTTGAAATACGTGAAGGCGGACAACGTCCGCAGGAGATACGTGAAGATAGTTCTTTTTTGTCTTACTTCACGAACCCGACCAAAAATTAATTTTAATTATTTAATCAAAGCTGTAACGTTTGTTACAGCTTTATTTTTTGCGGACAACGGCGGACAACGGCGAACAGCGTCCGCTTGAAATACGTGAAGGCGGACAACGTCCGCAGGAGATACGTGAAGCTATACTCGAAAGCGTTAAGATTTAGCGACAATATTAAAAAAATCGAGATTTTTAAAAACCCCTCCGTCAGCTGCTAAATCTTTTAGATTTTGAGTATAGTTATTTTAGGCAATAAATTCGTGTACCCGACCGAAAGTTTGATTTTAATTTTTTTAAAATTTTGATTTTCCGCTTGACAAAGCTGTTATAACTGTGTATACTGTTAATGTACAGTTGATGATAAATGAGGATTGTAGAATCTAATTATTAATACAAGTACAAAATTTTCGGTCGGGTTCGTGAAGTAAAAATTTAGAAAGACTATCTTCACGTGTTTTCAGCGGGCAATGCCCGCCACGTGTTTTCAGCGGGCAATGCCCGCCAGCGGGCATTGCCCGCATTGCCCGCCGCACCGAGGGGGAGTTGAGAGTTTGACAATTATAATTAATAATAAGAGCGGTGTTCCGATTTATGAGCAGATTTATAAACAAATCAAAAGTCAGATTATAAGCGATTCCGTCAGCGAAGATGAACCTCTTCCGTCTATCCGTAATCTGGCAAAGGATTTGCGAATAAGCGTCATCACCACTAAAAGAGCTTATGACGAGCTTGAAAAGGACGGCTTTATTTATACCGTCGCCGGTAAGGGCTGTTTCGTCGCTCCGAAAAATATAGAGCTTCTGAGAGAAAATAACCTTAAATTGATTGAGGAACATCTTTCGGAATCAATTCAGCTTGCCAAGTCGTGTAAGCTCCAAATCAACGATTTGAAAAATATGCTCGATGTACTGAGCGAGGAGGGGTAAATTGGTATGAACGCAGTTTCGGTAAAAAATATTACTAAAAAATATAAGGATTTTACGCTTGATAACGTTTCCTTTGACTTGCCAAGCGGCTGTATTATGGGTCTTGTAGGAGAGAACGGTGCAGGCAAGAGTACGCTTATCAAAATTATTTGCGGTATTATAATGAAAAAGCAGGGCGAAGTTTCTCTTTTCGGGGAGAGCGTTACGGAAAATTTCAGCGATTTCCGTCAGAATATCGGAATAGTTTCCGATGAAATTGCTTTTCCCTATAATTTTAAGGTGAAGAACGTCAACAAAATGATGAGCTACATCTACGACAACTGGAGCGAGAAAACCTTTAATGATTATATCGATAAGTTTGAAATTCCACGTAACAAAAAATTCAAGGATTATTCCCTGGGTATGAAAAAGAAGCTTGGAATTGCCGTGGCACTTTCTCACGGTGCAAGTCTGCTTATTCTTGATGAAGCGACTAGCGGTCTTGACCCTGTTGTACGTGACGATTTTCTCGACATTCTCTACGATTTCACCCGTGACGAAAATCACACAGTCCTGTTCTCTTCTCACATTGTCAGCGACCTTGAAAAGCTTTGCGACTATATCGCCGTTCTGCACAAAGGTAAACTTCTTATGTGCGAGGAAAAGGACGTTCTGCTTGATACATATTGTATGCTCAGAGGTTCGGAACAGGAACTTGAAGCCGTTCCGAAGTCGGAGATTGTGGGTAAGCGTAAATCTCCGTACGGTGTACAGGCTATCGTAAAAAGAGAGGCAGTACCGAACGGTATGGCGGCGGACAGCGTGACAATTGAAGATTTGTTTGTGTATATGGTAAAGGGGGAAATTCAGTGAAAGCATTGTTTTACAAGTTCTCCAAAGATCTTCCGCTGAAATTATTGCTTATGCTTTATTTCTGGACGCTTG
>CADCHW010000014.1:2878-60663 GCA_902801245.1 uncultured Ruminococcus sp. | reverse complement strand
GCTGTCGCCTACGGCTCGGCTTCTTGGGGTGTTCCGTCGCCCGCAAGCTTTAAAAAGCTTGACCAAACTTTAATAAGCTTCGCAACCGTACAGCTACAATCTTTTGGGGCAATCTTATTCGACGTCAGGTATTTTTTACACTTTCGTATCTCATCTCGAAACTAACAAAAATACTGCTCATATTGCTAAGTTGCTTAAAGACTCCTCTTTTGATTTTCCTTTAGCTTCTTAATTTCTTGTAAACTGGTGTTTTTCTCTTTATTATGCTGAAATAATTATATCATAATATTACACAAATATTAGCAATTATTCTCTCAGAACATTCACACTGTCAAAATCGGCGAATAGGTCTTTCCTACTCGCCGTTGTATTATATACTCATAATTACTAAATATCAGACTGAACTGAGGTATCCGACAAATGCCGTTCTTCTGTATTTGAAGTGATTATATGCCCCAAAGCAATCAAATACAATATGCCTGCCGCAATAGCATAATACTTCAACATTCTATTTTCTGTACCGTATATCTCAACTATTCCGGCAGCTGCACAACCAATCGATGCAGTAATGCTTGCACAGCGAAGGAACATTTTTGCAGTGCTGCTTATAAATTTTTTCTTTTCATACATAACCATAAGAAAAGCTGTTTCTATTAACATAGGTACAAATGCATAAATCATATAGCCCGAATACACTCCAAAGCTAAAATGCTCATATATCGCTCCGAAGAGCATTATACCGAACGTCCAAACCATACCCGATACAATACCCTTTTTATTAATATCCGATGTAAACAATATCACTCACGCTCCGTTCCTTTATGGTCTTTCCGCTTGTTGTCGGATTGTTGACTATTTCACCGTTAAAGTACATTGTAGATGAACCGCCGCCGTCAAGATTATACGCACACGTTACACCTAGACTTTGCATAAATTCCGCAAGCTCCGACAAGGACAAACCCTCGCTTTCAGATGTTCTTCCGTCCGATACAACAAAAACGTAATGCTTATCGTCAATTATACCTATTGCTGTACGGGGATTGCTTGCCATCGCTTTGCCCACTTCTTCTCCTTTGCTGACGGAAATCTGCCCGTTTTCAACAAGTGCGGGTCCGAAAGAAAATGCCTGAACAACTCCTTCGGATATTAGCTGCTGTGCCGTTTTTTCCGAGCTGTTCGTTATCTCAAAGTGACCATCGGCATATATGCAAAGCACGTCGGTATCGCTTGAACCATAGTCACGGTACAATGTTCCGTTTCTTATAACATAACCGCTTTCCTTTGCACCATAGTAATCGCCGTTTATTGCGAGTATGGCATTATTTGACATCGCCATTTCGGAAGTCTTTTGCGTGATATTTTTCCCGTATGTATTGCTTGCAAGAGCCGTTTTCAAATAATCAGCCGAATTCAACTGTATATCAGCAACGTATATTTTTGTGTTATTCTCGTAATATTCTTTCAGCTCAATTGTAATATTATCGTCCTGATAACTGTTCTCGGTAATTTCGGTTGCCTGCTGATTACTTTCTAAAGTATCTCTCATACTTTTCTGTGAATAATCTTCTATAATTTGAGTGTCGGTTGTACTGTCAGCATCGATTTCCGCTGTACTTGAGTCTTCTTGCAGCGAGTGCAGTGTAATATCAGTTTCATCGGTTACATCTATCGACTGAGAATAACCCGTTATGGGTTGCGAAGTTGTAGCAGATGTGTATTTGGTGGGTATCACAAAGGTATCAAGCAAAACATAAGCCGTAAAAGCAGTTAGTACAACACCATATACCACAGCGAACTTTTTATAGGTCATTTGACATTACCCCTTTCTTCGGAAACACAAACTTCTTCTGTACAGTATAACTCACCGCAAACATCATTATTTCTGTAACAATTTTTGCTGCATACGCATTAATTCCGTAATAAGAAACAAACAGTCTGAGAAGCGTTGTATTACATATCAGAACAAAAATCGCAAGCATAGCATACCTTAACGCAGATTCCCCCACAGCACTTTTACTTCCGAACACAAGCTTTTTGTTAAGCGTGTAATTGGCTGTTGCACTGAATAGCCTTGACATTACGTTTGAAAAAGCAACCGAACCTGTAATACCAAACAATGCACAATATAAAGCGTAGTCAAGAAAAAACGATGCAATCGACGAAACCGAAAAACGAAGTATCTCTCTGTATATCCTGAATGAATCGGTAATTGTGTTAAAATGCGAAGACTCATTATTATTGAGATAAATGGTTTCGATAGGAACTTCTTTCATCTCAATGCCATTGCGGGCACAATACATAAGCACTTTCATTTCGTATTCGTACCGATCGCCCGGAATACCTTTCATGGTGTTTATTAGTCTGTGAGAAAATGCCCTAAGTCCTGTCTGCGTATCGGAAATGCTGCTGCAGGTCGATAATTTAAAAACCGATCTTGTAACGATATTACCCAGTCGGCTTCTCAGCGGAACATTTCCCTTAAATGACCGTGTTCCAAGAATAAGTCTGCCGGGGTTTTGACAAGATTGCTCTGTAATTGCAACGGCGTCTTTTACCGTATGTTGACCGTCTGCGTCAAGTGTAACAACGGTATAAGGCGGAATAAACACATTTTCTATACACCTGAGTCCTGTCTTTAAGGCACTGCCTTTGCCCCTGTTTTCATCGTGCCGAAGAATCAATGCATACTCGGCAGCTCTTCTGAACACATCATCGTATTCTTTACCACTTCCGTCATTTACAATAACAACTCTGAAACCAAAATCAAAAAGACTGCGGCTAAGCTCGATAAGATTCTCCTCCGGTTTATAAGCAGGAATAAGTGCAATTTTTCTGTTATCTCCCTTGTATGTAATCATAATGATTCTCCTTTCAGCATTTTTGTTTTTCTATTATAATTATATTATACGTACCTTAACACTACTTTAATATCTACTTAAATTATAGAAAGACAATTGAAAAAGAGTTATTTTTTATTTTATCACTTAAAATATATTTAAATAGATTTTTTGAATTTTTATTGAACACATCAATTGTCAATGACAGAAAGTACCAATGAATCCATACTGTATATTGTCATATAAAATAGCACAGCCGTTACAGGAATTTTCCCATAACGGCTGTGTTTTATCAAAATAGAAGTCTATCTAAATCAGTGAGCGAATACTGACTTAGTTATTATTCTGCGTTGTAATCATCGCCATAGTAAGCGTGGAGATACATCTCCTTGATTTCGCTGAAGAGCGGATATCTCGGGTTAGCACCTGTACACTGGTCATCGAATGCCTGCTCTGTCATATCGTCAAGTCTGTTAAGGAAGTCTTCCTCATCGATACCGTAATCTCTGATTGTATCCTTAATACCAATCTTAACCTTGAGTTCATCGATAGCCTTGATAAGGTTTTCAAGCTTCTCTTCGTCTGTGTTGCCGCCGAGATTCAAGTAATCAGCAACCTCTGCATATCTGGCAAGTGTATGCGGATGATCGTACTGGCTGAATGTACCCATCTTAACCGGAGTTTCGGAAGCATTGAAACGGAGAACATCGTCAATCATAAGTGCGTTAGCAATACCGTGCGGCAAGTGATGGAATGCACCGAGCTTATGAGCCATAGAGTGGCAAACACCGAGGAATGCGTTAGCAAATGCCATACCTGCCATTGTAGCAGCGTTAGCCATTTTCTCTCTTGCAACAGGATCGTTAGGACCGTTGTCGTAAGCTCTCGGGAGATACTCGAAAATCATCTTAAGAGAACGGAGAGCAAGACCGTCTGTATAGTCTGTAGCCATTACAGAAGCATAAGCCTCAAGTGCGTGTGTAACAGCGTCGATACCGGAAGCCGATGTAAGACCCTTAGGAGCTGTCATATGCATATCTGCATCAATGATAGCCATATTCGGGAGAAGCTCATAGTCAGCAAGCGGATACTTAACACCTGTCTGTTCGTCTGTGATAACTGCGAACGGAGTAACCTCGGAACCTGTACCTGCTGATGTCGGGATAGCAATAAAGTAAGCCTTCTCGCCCATCTTCGGGAATGTGTAAATTCTCTTTCTGATATCTACGAAACGCATTGCCATATCATGGAAGTCAGCTTCGGGATGCTCATAAAGAACCCACATAATCTTACCTGCGTCCATTGCAGAACCACCGCCGATAGCTATAATTGTATCAGGCTTGAATGCTTTCATCTGCTCTGCACCCTCTTTTGCACAAGCAAGTGTCGGGTCGGGAGCAACGTTGTAGAATGTTGTATGAGTAATGCCCATTTCGTCGAGCTTATCTGTAATCGGCTTTGTGTAGCCGTTGTTGTAGAGGAAACTATCTGTTACGATAAATGCTTTCTTCTTACCCATTACGTTCTTGAGTTCGTCAAGAGCTACAGGCAAACAACCTTTCTTAAAGTATACCTTCTGCGGAGCTCTGAACCAAAGCATATTCTCTCTCCTCTCTGCTACTGTCTTGATATTGATAAGGTGCTTAACTCCAACGTTCTCGGATACACTGTTGCCGCCCCATGAACCGCAGCCAAGTGTGAGTGACGGAGCAAGTTTGAAGTTGTAAAGGTCACCGATACCGCCGAGTGAAGACGGAGTATTGATGATAAGACGACATGTCTTCATTCTGTTTGTGAACTCATTGTACTTCTCTTTCTCTGTCAATGTGTCAATCCAGAGTACGGAAGTATGACCGATACCGCCGTTGTTGTTGAGGAGTGTTTCAGCAATGTCGAGAGAATCCTCGAAATTCTCAGACTTATACATACCGAGAATTGTTGTAAGCTTCTCGTGACCGAAAGCTTCGCTCGGGTCTGTACTCTCAGCTTCACCGATAAGAACTTTTGTTGTTTCGGGAACTTCAAAGCCTGCCATCTTAGCAATAGTTACAGGACGCTGACCAACGATTTTAGCGTTGAGTGCACCGTTGATAAGCATTGTAGCTCTGAGCTTGTCTTTCTCTTCATCGTTAAGGAAGTAACAGCCTCTCTTGATGAACTCGTTCTTAACGTCATCATAGATAGTCTTGTCGGCAATAACTGTCTGCTCTGTAGCACAGATCATACCGTTATCGAAAGTCTTTGAATGAATGATAGAGTTTACAGCATTGATGATGTCAGCCGACGGGTCGATAATTGCAGATGCGTTACCTGCACCAACACCTACTGCCGGAGTACCGCTGGAGTAAGCAGCCTTAACCATTCCGGGACCGCCTGTAGCGAGGATAATGTCAGCTTCTCTCATAAGTGTGTTTGTAAGCTCAAGGCTCGGTACGTCAATCCAAGAGATAATACCCTCCGGAGCACCTGCCTTAACAGCTGCTTCGAGAACAACCTTTGCTGCTTCGATTGTGGAGTTTTTAGCTCTCGGGTGGGGGCTAATCATGATAGCATTTCTTGTTTTCAAAGAAATAAGTGTCTTAAAGATAGCTGTAGATGTCGGGTTGGTTGTAGGAATAACCGCACCTACTACACCGATAGGCTCTGCAATTCTTGTGTAACCGAAAGCCTTGTCCTCTTCGATAACACCGCAGGTCTTTGTATTCTTGTATTTATTGTAGATGTACTCAGCTGCATAGTGGTTTTTGATAACCTTATCTTCAACGATGCCCATGCCTGTTTCTTGAACAGCCATTTTAGCAAGTCTGATTCTCTCTTTGTTAGCTGCAAGAGCTGCCGACTTGAAAATGAAATCTACCTGCTCCTGTGTATAGGTTGCAAATTTCTTCTGTGCTTCTCTTACTTCGGCAAGCTTTGCCTCAAAGCTCTCAACACTGTCAACGATAGTGTACTGATATTCGCTCATAATAACTCTCCTGACTTCTAAATAAATTCAATGGAAACGTACATTGTTATTTTTTTATCAATGTACTGTATGACATTTGATTTCTCTCCTGTCACCTTTATTAGTTTAACACACATTCCGAATTTTTTCAAGAGAAAAATCAGAAAAAATCGAAATAATTTTAAAATTCGCATTTTGACCTTTTTTCACTGTTTTTTGTATCTAAATATCGTTTATATTGACAGATGTGCGAAGTTTATTTGAAATTTAATTGTTATTTTTTTGTTATTTAAGTGTTTATCAATATTTTCATTATATAAAAAATCAATGCAGTTGTTTGTGCGAATAGGTTATTGAAAATTTTCATTGTATATATGTTTTTCTTTGTGAATAATTTTACAAATTATATTTTTTAAGTTCGCAAATATAGCAACAATAGGGATTTTTATAATTTTGCTTGACTTTAAAATTTCTTCATTGTATAATTTTTCACAGATGTTCTTGTTATGGAACACCAAACTAATATATTTTGGAGGTTTTATGAAAAAATGAAAAAGAAGTTTTTGTCAATGGCTGTTGCATGCTCAATGCTTGCGGCTGTGGGAAGTTCCGCTTTGACTGCAAATGCGATTGAGATTGAGGAAGAAACCTCTCAAGCTGTCGTTTTAGAGGAAGCTGTCGGAGCAGCTGTTGATGAGGAAATTATCGGGGCAGTTTTAGACGAAGAGCCTGCCGAAGCAGCTGCGGAAACTGAAAACAGTTCCGACAGCGTTTAGCTACAAAATCGAAAACGACAGCACAGTCACTATTACAAAGTACAACGGAGAATATGTATCATACACAATTCCTAGCAAGATTGAAGGCAAACCTGTAAGAAAAATCGGAAGCGAGGCTTTTAAATCTTCAGATTTGGAAAGTGTGGTTATTCACTACGGTGTTACTTCAATTCAAAAGTCCGCCTTTAGCATGTGCAAAAAGCTTAAGAATATTTCTATTCCGGAAAGTGTTGCCGAGATTGGAACACAAGCCTTTTCTTACTGTAGAAGTCTTGAAAAAATTAATATTCCCGGCAAGGTTGCCATTATAAACCAGTTTACTTTTTCCAACTGTTCTTCTCTTAGAAATGCTGATATCGGAAACGGCATTACAGAGATTGGCTCTTACGCATTTAACGATTGCACAGCTCTTACAAATATTGTTATTCCGAGCAGCGTTAAAAAGTTAGGCGGAACTGCTTTTTTGAACTGTACAAGTTTAAAAGAAGTAACGCTTTCGGAAGGGCTTGAAAATATTGGCGTAGGCACTTTCAGAAATTGTACGTCGTTAAGAAGTATTTCTATCCCGAAAACGGTTACGGCTATCCCTTTACTGGCTTTTGATGGTTGTACTAATCTTAGAGGAATCGCTGTAAATGACAGCACTTCTTACGGCAAGTCAGATTCGGTTTTCAGTAATTGCCCAAAGCTTACCATTTACGGAAACAAAGGGTCACATTCGGAAACATATGCAAATAAGTACAATATTCCTTTCAAGCCTTTGTCGAAGTTTGAAAGCGATATGAACAGCGGAAAAACAGGCGATATCGATGATGACGGCAAAGTTACTTCATTGGACGCACTTCTCGTTTTGAGATATTCTGTTGGTATCGAATACTTTACGGAGCGTGAAAAGAATCTTGCGAACGTTGACGGTGACAAAAAAATCACCAGTGCGGACAGCTTATCCATTCTTCGCTACAGCGTAGGCATTAAGGATAAGGATACTGAGTTTTACAAATAAATCTTAAATGATTCAAAATATAAGCGTTACAGACTGTTTATAAATCTGTAACGCTTTTTCTTGTACTGTTATTTACTTGTGTGTATATTATTGCCGAGCTTGAAAGAAAGATCTCCGCCGCCGAGAGTTTCCGAAACTTCCGTCATTGTAACAAATGCTTTCGGGTCGTTCTCTCTAACAAGGTGCTTTACAAGCGGAACTTCAAATTTATTCACAACACAGTAGATGAAAATTTTATCCTCGTTTGAGTAGCCGCCGACTGCGTTCAGAACCGTAACACCTCTTCCCAATTCTTCCGTGAGAACTTTTTGAACGGAAGTATCTTTATGCGTGATTATAATAACGGATTTACCCTTATCAAGACCCTCAACAATGAAATCAATTGCTTTAATGCCCATTGTATATGCTATTATCGAGTACAAAGGAATAAGCCAGTTATTGAATATCAATGCGGAAACAGTATACAAAATTACATTATACACCATAATAAACATACCTACGCTCATACCAAGCTTTTTCGCAAACAGAACAGACAGCACCTCTACCCCGTCAATTGCTCCTCCAAGACGGATAACCAATCCGCTTCCGACACCCGAGATAAGACCGCCCAGAAGTGCCGATAAAAGTAAATCGTTGCCCGTAAGCGGTGAGCCGTTCGATAAATCTATCGGGAATGCATTTCTGAAAAGGAATGCAAAGACAGAGTAAACCGCTATAGCGTATATTGAAATTCCTACAAAACGTTTACCCAGTTTTTTCATAGCAATCAGGTAAAACGGAACATTTAATACTATAAGAAACACGCTCATTACAAGCCAATCGGGGGTTATTACATCTAACAGATATGCTGTACCCGAAATGCCGCTGTCAAATAAATTCACAGGAGCAAGCACCAGCGACACTCCGAATGCGTTGATTATTCCGGCACAGGTCAAAGCAAAGAATTTTAGTATGTTTTTATGTTTTTCGATTAATATTTTTATGTTCATTTTTTGATTCCTTTCTTTAAGATTATTTTTAAGTCATTATTCTCTTTTTATTATACAATAAAAACTAATGAAAGGACAATAAAAAAATTGATATCTGCTCAATTTAATTCAAATTCATATGTTATCTTTCTTTCACCGGCAATTCGGCGGACAACGTCCGCAGGAAACAGGTTAAGCAACTTTAAAAAATTCTACCTATACGGTCGAAATCAAGTCGTTAGATATTTTTCTTTGACCGGCAATTTGCTACGCTGTTGCCTGTTTTGGTTTGTTAGGAAAGTTATTGCTTTGCTATAGGCTTTGATTTTTTATTATTTATATTTTGGGGATAGTTTATTTATTTCGCTGAGGGTAGTCATTTTTCTACGCTAATTTGTTTCGTCAGCGAGCAGGGCTCTGCCCATGCACCCCGCAAGCTTTGAAAAGCTTGACCAAACTTTAACAGGTGTTTCAACTACACAATTATATACTAACAAAAGCGTTGCAGACCTTAAAAATCTGCAACGCTTCTTTGCGTAATATATTCAAATGTACAATTAAACTTCCGTAGCAATCATATGTTCAATAGTTTCTCTCTTAACTACCGTGAAATCTTCTTTATCCTTAATCATAACAATTGCAGGCTTCGGAACTTTATTGTAATGAGATGCCATAGCATAGTTATATGCACCTGTTGTAAGAACGGCAATTGTGTCGTTTCTCTTCGGCTTCGGCATTAAAACATCTTCCTGAATAATGTCACCGCTTTCGCAGCAGCGACCTGCAACTGTACATTTGTAATTCTTTTCTTCGTTCATTCTGTTTGCGAGAAGGACGGTGTACGGTGACTGATAGAGAGTAAATCTCGGGTTATCGGTCATACCGCCGTCGATTGAGATGTAATTCTTCAATCCGGTAATCTCTTTGAGATAGCCTGCGGTGTAAAGTGTCAAGCCTGCATCGGCAACGATACTTCTTCCGGGTTCCATAAGGATTTTAGGCATATCAACGCTGTACTCCGCACAAAGCTCCTTGATGATATCGGCAATACCCTTGATGTTAGCGTCATAGTCGATTTCGGGGTCTTCCTCGGTATAGCGAACACCCATACCGCCGCCGAGATTAAGCTCCTTAGCTTCGTAACCAAACATCTCTTTAGTGTCGGCAATAAACTTAATCATAATTCTTGCTGCGTCGGCGAACGGGTCGTACTCGAAAATCTGCGAACCGATATGACAATGATATCCCATAAGCTCAATGTTTTCAAGTTTCAATGTCTTTTCAACAAGCTCGTAAGCCTGCTTTGTTTCGATTGCAACACCGAACTTTGAATCAACACTGCCTGTGGAAATCTTCTTGTGAGTATGGGGGTCGATACCCGGAGTTATTCTGAGGAGAACTTTCTGACGAACTCCGAGTTCTCCTGCAATCTCGTCAATAACGGAAACTTCTTCAATGCTGTCGCAAACAAAGTGACCCACACCGCTGTTTATAGCGAATTTGATTTCGTCGTCGGTCTTGCTGTTGCCGTGGAAATATGCTTTTTCCATAGGGAAACCAGCTTGAACGGCTGTGTAAATTTCGCCTGCGGAAACACAGTCGATACCGATATTTTCGCTGTTTGCGATTTTGTAAATATATTTAAAACTCAGAGCCTTACTTGCGAAAAGCGGCATAGAATCGGGAGTGAAATACTCTTTCATAGCCTCACGGTAAATTGTGCATTTCTCACGGATTTTAGCTTCGTCCATAAGCATAAGCGGAGTTCCGTACTTCTTAGCCATTTCTACAGTATCAACACCGGCAAACGCAAGGTGATTATTTTCATTAACGGATAAATTATTGCAAATCATTTTTTAACTTCCTTTTACTGTTTATATATCAAGACCGAGCTTTCTCATTTCATTGTAAAGAACCTCGGCATGTGCTTCTTCCATCGGAGTGAGAGGAAGTCTTAGATAATTCTCGCCAAATCCGAGCTTAGACATAGCAGCCTTTACAGGGATAGGATTAACTTCGGAGAACAACGCATTAATAAGCGGCAAATACTTGAACTGTAGCTCGGCACTGCCCTGAACATCGCCGTCAAAGAACTTCTTGCAAAGTTCTGAGGTTTCCTTTGGGAACACATTGGAGAGAACGGAAATTACACCACTGCCGCCGAGTGAGAGGAGCGGAACAATCTGGTCGTCGTTGCCGCTGTACATATCAATCTTATCGCGGACAAGCTGCATAATCTTCACACACTGAGAGATGTTTCCGCTTGCTTCTTTAACTGCGGCGATTCTTGGGTGTTCGGCAAGCTTAACGAATGTTTCGGGAGCGATATTCACACCTGTTCTTGACGGAATATTGTAAAGGATAATCGGCTTTGTGCTTGCGTCGGCAATAGTTGTGAACATCTTCACTAAACCGTTCTGAGTAGCCTTATTGTAATAAGGTGTTACAACAAGACAAGCGTCCGCACCGACTTCACAAGCGTACTTTGTAAGCTCGACAGCATATGCAGTGTCATTCCCACCCGTGCCTGCAATCATCGGAACTCTGCCGTTTATTCTTTCAACTGCGAAACGGATAGCTTCCTTATGCTCTGCGTCTGTGAGAGTGGAGGCTTCACCTGTTGTGCCGCAGATTACAAGAGCATCTATCCCCTGTTCAATCTGCCAGTCAATCAGCTTTCCGAAATTCTCAAAATCGATACCGTTTTCGTTCAAAGGTGTAATAAGGGCGGTAGCTGCACCCTTAAAAATAGTTTGCTTTGCCATAAATAAAAACTCCTTTTGAAATTTTGTCGGGGATTTACAATCCTAAATCTCCGCTATGTTTTGTCATTTTAAAAAATCTGCAACAAAAAAGCCGATTATACATCGGCTATCAAAATCAATCAAAACACATTCAAAGGTACGTTTATCATAATTTAGATAGCACTCCGCATTTGCGACAGTCGAACGAATATTGTTCGTCCGCCCAGAGTTACCTTTCGCCTTGGAACTCTTCGGCAAATACTCCTTTCACGTCAGCCGTAATTTTGCGAAAATCATAGACGGACGATACTGATAGCATTTGCACCTCTATCATTATTACAGTAACTTTATAATATCACATAATACGACGTATGTCAATAGAATGAGGCGAATTAAACAGAAATTTTTTGAATTTTTTTCTGTGTTGATATTTGGCTTCTTTTGCTGTCATTACATTATATTACGGTTTTATGATAATGTTTCACAATGAATCGTTGAATGTTAAAATAAAATAAGATTTTTCAAATTATATTTTATTCTGATTAATTTAATCTCCGCTGCACAGTGCTGTTCTAAAAGCACTGCACGGCGGAGAATTTTTAGGTTAGCTTAAAGGATTAATAAGATGTTGAGCTGATATCTCTGTTGTGACCGTTCTTAACTCTGAAAGATTCGCAGTCTACGCACTGGCACTGTGTCGGGTTTGATTCGTGTGTTCCGATTGTAACGCTGTTGAGTGAACAGTAATTCTCTGCACCGCAATGGTACTCACATTCACCTACTGAACATTTGATGCTGTGGTTTGCATTCATATTCATAGCTATACTTCCTTTTGTATAAATTTGCACCGCCTATAGCCGCCCGTGATTATTACCCCGAACTGTATATCATCGGTGCTGTGATTTTAGTATTGACCGAAAAATTTAAAATATACACATTTGAATTATCAACTTCAAGTACATTTTTGCATAATTTATAGTGAGGTGATAAAATGGAAAATTTTGTATATTTTATATTTTTTCTGCTCGCAGTTGTCGGAATTGTGAATGTAATAAAATCAATAATACTTCTTATGTGCAATGATAACGGAAGTAAATGTGAACTTGTAATTTCACTTGACGACAGCTGTGAAAATCCCGAAACTGTTATAAGGAATACTGTATTATATCACGAATGGTCGGATAACAGCAGAAATAAATATTCAGGAATATATTGTATTTACAATGGTGATAATGAAGAATCAAAAGAAATCTGCCGCCGTGTTTGCGAGGAATATCCTTTTACTCATTACATAAATAATCCTGATTTTTTTATAAATACTGTAAGTAATCCGTAAACATATATTTTCTTTCTTTGACCGGAAATTCTGCGGACAACGTCCGCAGGAAACAAGTCGGGTATTGATTTTTTTGAATGATTATGAGATAATTATAATGTAATTGAAAAATCTAAAATAAAGGACAATGAAAAAATGAGTATAAACTGTTTTGAAGAAGCACCTAAACCGATTTTTGATTTTTTAATGTATATGAGTACTGTAAAAAATAAATCGCAAAATACCGTCAATGAATATTATCTCGACCTGCGAACATTTTTTCGATACTTAAAAAAAGCTCGCAATCTTGTGGCTGTCGATGTTGAATTTTCCGATATAAGTATTTCCGATGTCGATTTGGATTTAATCAGAAGCGTCACACTTGACGACGCTTATAAATTTATGCTTTACTTGCAGCAGGAACGTAAAAATACTCCTGTTACACGAAGCCGAAAAGTTTCGTCGCTGCATTCCTTTTTTAAATATTTAACTAATCGTCAAATGCTCCTTGACGTTAATCCGCTGGAAAGTCTTGAGCAGCCTAAATCGGGAAAACGTCTGCCGAAATATCTTACTCTTGAACAGTGCTATGACCTGTTGAATGCCGTTGAAGGTCCTTATAAGGAACGTGATTACTGCATTCTTGTATTATTTTTAAATTGCGGTATGCGGCTTTCGGAGCTTTGCTCCATAAATTATAACAGCATTAATAACGGTCAGCTCAGGATAATCGGTAAAGGCAACAAAGAACGCAAGGTTTATCTGAATCAAGCCTGTCTTGATGCCATTTCGGCTTATATGAAAGTTCGTCCGACAGACGGTGTGAAAGATAAATACGCACTTTTTATAAGCCGACAGAATAATCGTTTAAGTCCAAAATCCGTTCAGGCTATGGTAAACAAGTACCTCGATAAAATCGGATTGGGTGGTCAGGGATATTCCGTACATAAGCTAAGACACACCGCTGCTACTCTTATGTATCAGCACGGCGGTGTTGACATACGAATTCTGAAAGAAATCCTCGGACACGAAAATTTAGGCACTACCGAAATTTACACACATCTTTCCGATTCTCAACTGGAAAATGCTATCAAGGCAAATCCGTTGGCAAATGCAAAGATGAACAATAATAAAAACGAATAATAATAAAAGCAGCGGCTTCAAAAACGTACTGTTTTTAAGCCGCTGCAATTTTTACTTTCCAAACGGTAATTTGATTTTCTTCTGTTTCTTATTGTTGTTTCTTCGTTCTTGTCTGTCTTCCGATGAGTCTTCAAAATTGGCTATAGCCGCATCTAAATCTATTAAAGTTTCTTGCTGCTTGACCGTATTTTCTGGATTGGAATTATTAGCTTCCGTTTTCACAGGTTTTGTAATTGTCTGTTCTTCCTGCTGTTTTGACTGTTGAGAATTATTTTCATTTTCCAATTTCTCTTTTTCGGAGGTTGATTCGGTTTTTGAGCTTTCTGCCGCTTGTTCGTTTTTGGAGTTTTCAGCTGCGGCGGCTTCTCGTTCGGCTTCCTGCTTTTCTCTGGCATCTCTTTCCATACGCTGTTTCATTCTGCTTTGCTTACGTTCCGCACGATATTTTTCTCGTTTGATACTTTGAATTTTAGCAATTACCAATATCACAAACGACACAGTTAGCAGAAAGAAACAAAAAAACTCCGACACACTCAGTACCTCTGCCAAATTTACTGTCTTCTCCTTTGGAAAACGTATACTGTCAACAATTAATTTCAGCATATCAAATTCAGAGTTCGATAAGTTATCGTTGTTTGAAGTTAATTTAACCGTAATATCATAGCCGTCATAAATAGTATAATATTCCTTGGAGAAAAATCTTCCGTCAGAGTTATTAATGCTTCGTGAGGATTCAATATAAACTACTGTATCTGTTTTGTAAATTGAGCTTCCGATAACGTCCGACTGCTGTGAAACAGATTCCATAACTGTATTTTGCTTCTTTTCCGAAAGCTTTGTCAGATTTTCAATCCCGTCTTCATTCTCGGTCAATATTACTTCAAACTCAATGCTCCCCTTTGAATCCTTTCCGTAAAAGTAATCATCGTTATCACGGAACTTTGACATAGTTTGAATGTAATCAAACATTTCTGTTGAAAAAATCGGGTCGCTTTGCTTGATACCCGGAGTAATCACTTTAATACTTGTAGGGATATCCATAGTCATTGCAAGCTCGGGAATTTCATATGTACTTGTATTAGAAACGGCAGATGAACAGAGGAATGTAAAATTCAACATAAAAAACACTGCCGCAAGCGTAATACTCAGCAATTTTAATTTGCTTTTTTCCACTATATACACGCTCCTGATTTGTGAATGTTATACTATTATTATAGCGTTTTTTGCCAACAAATTCAAGGGGGTTTAGAGCATTATGCTGAAAAAAATAAATTGTACCTTTACGATTGAAAACAAATCATACGTTATCTTTCTTCAACCGGCAATTCGCTTCGCTGTTGCCTATTTTTGTTTTTTAAGGAAAGATATTATTTTGATGTGTTTTTATTTCTTTGATGATAATTCGTTTGGTTTCGCTGAGGGTACTTTGCTTTTCTTTGCAAGTTGGTTTCGTCAGCGACAAGGGCTCTGCCCTTGACCCGCAAGCTTTGAAAAGCTTGACCAAACTTTTAACAGGTGTTACATCTTAAAGCTTATTTAAAAGATATTCCTCTACTACCTTTGCAACTCCGTCATTATCATTTGTATCGGCAATAAGGTCTGCAATTTTCTTTACGTCCTTTTCCCCGTTCTTCATACAAACTCCCAGACCTGCATAACCTATCATTGTCATATCGTTATAGCTGTCGCCGCAGGCTATAAGCTGTTCCCGTGTGTAACCGAGTTTTCCGAGCATTGTCGAAAGACTTGCACCCTTATTCACTCCAAACGGCATAACCTCAAGGAAAAACGGACAACTCTTGAAAACGTCAAAATAGCCTTTGTACTTCTCAACAAGAATTTTTTCATACTTGTCTATTATCTCGGGTTCACCGACAAGAAGCAGTTTATTGACCTCGAACGTAACGTATTCAAGAAAGTTATCAACGACCTTGTAATCCATTTTAAGAATCTTAGCTTCAACGTGAGTGTAGTCGTTCACTTTGTCGTTCATAACAATGATGTCATCTTCGTATGTAATTACTGTGATGTTTTCATCTTTCACGCAATTGTATACAGGTTCGATATATTGGTGCGGAAAATTAACCGAAGAAATCACTTCCCCCGTCTTTGCGTTGATAACCTTTCCTCCGTTGAAAGCCATAATATATCCGCCGTACTTGTCAAGCTCCAGCTCTTCGGCAACATCTTTCATACCCGAATTATGTCTTCCCGAAGCGAGTACTACCTTTTTACCGAGCTTTTGAGCTTCGATAAGAGCTTCCTTGGTTCGGGGAGTAATCTCTTTTTGGGAGTTTGTCAAAGTGCCGTCAATATCAAGTGCTATAATTTCATAACTCATAATTCAATATTTCCTCCAAAAATGCATGCCTAAATGTTTACATCATTTCTTTGTAAGTTTCCCTGAATTTTTCGATTACATAGTCAATCTGTTCATTTGTAAGGAGAGTGAACAGCGGCAGAGTAACCTCGTTCTTATACATATTATAAGCATTGGGGTAATCCGAAATATCAAATCCCAGCTTCTTATAAGCAGTAAGCAGCGGCAAGGGTTTGTAATGAACGTTAGTTGCAACACCCTTGGCAAGCATTCTGTCCATAAATTCATTTCTGAAACTCTCGTCTTTTTCGGGGAAACGAACAAGGTACAAATGACAGCTTGACCCGATTGTTTCAAAGTGGTTCAGAATCTCGACACCGTTTAAACCGATAAATGCCTTGTTATACTTCTCAACGATATAATGTCTTTTGTTAAGAATCTCCTCTGCCCTGTCAACCTGCACCAGACCGATTGACGCCAAAATATCTGTCATATTGTGCTTATAGCCTGTGAAAACAACATCATATTCCCAGAACGGCTTCTCGCCCTCGGGTTTGAATCCTCTGTCCTGACCGTGACACGAAAGGAGCGACAATGTTTTCTTGATATCCTTTCCGTCAAAGCCGTCAATCGGTTTCCATACAAGCGAACCGCCCTCGGCAGTTGTGAAGTTCTTAACCGCATGAAAAGAAAAGCTTGTAAAGTCTGCAAGCTCGCCCGAACGTTTGCCGTCTTTTCTTTCGGCTAAAAACGAATGAGCACCGTCTGCAACTATGGCAATTCTTCCGATAGCCTTTTGAATGTCGTTGGACGGATTGAATATATCCTTTTTGCTTTCGGCAATACTCAGAAGTCTGTCGTAATCGCAGAGAACACCGCCCAAATCAACAGGCACGATTGCTTTTGTTTTAGGCGTTATCGCTTTTTCAACCTCGTCATAAGAGATATGAAAAGTTCCCGGCTCGGTATCGACTATAATCGGTGTCGCTCCAACGTGTTCAATAACGCTTGCCGAAGCGGTATATGTATATGCAGGAACTATAACTTCATCACCCTCGCCTATACCGAGAAGCCGCATTGCCATTTCGTGGCAAGCCGTTGCGGAGTTCATACAAACCGCATACGGCACGTGACACATCTGTGCGACCTTTTGTGAAAGCTCCTCCGTTTTTGGACCTGTTGTAATCCACGAAGATTTCATAGTTTCAACAACTGCATCAATTTCAGCCTGACCTATATCAGGCGGTGAAAACGGGATTTTCATATCATCTCATACTCCTTTTTATTTAGCTCTGAGCATTTCCTCTGCATGCTGCAAGGAAAGCTTCGACGGATTGTTTCCGTCAATAATTCTTGAAAGTTCGTATTTTCTTTCATCAAAATCAAGCTCACGGACAGTTGTATAAGTGCGTCCGTCCGAAACGTTTTTGCTGATAAACAAATGAATATCCGCAAGAGCCGCAATCTGAGCCTGATGTGTAATACACAGCACTTGATGTGATTTTGAAAGCTGCTGTAATTTTCTTCCGACTTTTGAAGCCGCCGAGCCGCTTATACCTGTATCGACTTCATCAAAAATCAGCGTTGCAATTTCGTCTTTTTCGGCGATAATGGTTTTTATGGCAAGCATTATTCTTGAAAGCTCACCGCCCGACGCTATCTTTGAAAGAGGCTTAGGCTCTTCGCCGGGGTTTGCGGATATCAAAAGCTCCAGACGGTCGCAGCCGTTTTCGGTGAACTCGCATTTTGTTATACTCGGCACCATTACAACATTCGGCATATCAAGATAACGCATTTCCTGCATTACGGCTTTTGAAAAAGAGTCCGCTGCCTTTGTTCTTGCCGCCGTAAGCTTCTTTGCGATTTCAAGCAAATCTTTTTTAGCCTTGGTAAAATCCTTTTCAAGCTTTTCTTTATTTACGTCAAACTGAATAAGGTCGTCAAGCTCCTTTTGAGATTTCTCACAGAAAGATAAAATCTCTTCAATGGTATCTCCGTATTTTCTTGACAGATTTTTAATCAAATCATATCTTTCTTCCACTTCATCAATTTCACGAGGGTCAAAGTCTACTTCGTCTATCAAATCACGAATTTCGTAATGACAGTCGTTAAGCTCCTCATATACGGATTGAATGCGGTTTGTTACGTCGCTCAAATCCGGGTAAAGCTCCGATATATCCGACAATGTGTCGCAGACATTATCGAGAATGGAAATAGCTCCCTCTTCTTCGTCACCGACAAGCAGTGAATATGCAGATGAAATCCCTGTTTTGATTTTCTCGCTGTTATTGAGAATCAATCGTCTTGATTCAAGCTCTTCAAGCTCGCCCGGCTGCAAATCTGCTTCTTCAATTTCTCCGATTTGATATTGAAGCAAATCAATTTTTCTTTCTCTGTCCTGAATATTATCCCTTAAATTTATAAGCTTACGTCTTAAATCTGAATAGACCGCATATTTTGATTTATATTCATCAAGTATATCACCGTACTCTCCGAGTGCATCTATATATTTTATATGGCTGTCGGCAGTCATAAAATCGTAACCCTCGTTCTGACCGTAAATATTTATGAGAACCGGGCTTACTTTTTTAAGCACCGAAAGCGGTGCGGGACGACCGTTGATTTTACAAATATTTTTACCTCCTGCTGTCATTTGCCTTTGAAGTATAAACATTCCGTCCTCGTCTTCATAACCGCAGTCTTTCAGAATTTCACAGGCTATGTCCGAAACATCTGAAAATGTTGCAATTACCACAGCCGCCGAAGCACCTGAACGGATTAAATCTCTTGACATTCTTTGACCCATTATAGCATTGATTGAGTCGATAATTATAGATTTACCCGCACCTGTTTCACCTGTAAGAATATTAAAAGCATCATCAAAATTAATATCTTGTTTTTCGATTACCGCAACATTTTCTATATGAATATTTGCTAACATATTATTACCTCAGTTCTTGTCATAAATAGAAATTACCTTTAAATTCGCTGCAATTCCGATTGCTTTTTCGGAGGTTTTGGCTGCAAGGAAAATAGTGTCATCACCTGCAATAGAGCCTAATATATCGCTTATACCTGCTGCGTCTATGGACGTGCAGACAGCCTGTGCCATACCCGATACCGTTTTTATTATAACAAGATTCTCTGCATAATCCACGGAGAGAACGGACGTTGAAAACAGTGATTCCAGATTTGACTTTATATCGATTGATTTTACGGCACTTGCGGCATAGCAGTATTTTCCGCTTTTGGAAAGAATTTTTATAAGCTTCAATTCTTTGATATCCCTTGAAACGGTTGCCTGTGTGACGTTATAGCCGCAGTTGCGAAGCTCCAGAAGAAGTTCGTCCTGCGTGCTGATTTCCTGTGTTTGAATCAGTTCAAGTATTTTTGAATGTCTTCCCTTTTTCAAAATCAGTTCCTCCTTTCATTTAGTTTATCGTTAAGTATTCTGTAAAAATTCTTATTGTTCAGTTTTATAAAATTCGCCGTAAGCTTTGACTTTTTTATTGTAACGCTGTCGTTTTTCTCTATTCTGTAGGAATGTATTCCGTCAACCGTAACAAATATATCCTCGGTACATTTATCATTCGGAAACACGTTTACTTGCGAATCATCGGAAAACAAAACAGAACGTGAAAACAGTGAGTGCGGACATATCGGGGTGAGCAGTATACACTTCATATGCGGTTCGATAACGGGTCCGCCTGCCGAAAGAGAATATGCAGTTGAGCCTGTGGGAGTTGAAAATATAAGACCGTCCGCACGGTAAGAATTTATGAATTCATCGTTAAGGTTTACGTCAAGCTCAATCATTCTCGAAACAGAACCCTTTGAAACGGTTACATCATTCAGTGCATAAAGTACTTCTGTTTTGTTGTTATAATTCACCGTTACTTCAAGCAGCATTCTTTCGTCTACGGTATAACTCTTATCAAAAAGCTTTGATAAAAGTGAAATCTCGGCAGGTTCTAAATTTGCAACAAATCCAACCCGTCCGCAGTTTACACCCAGAATAGGCTTGCACAAAACAGCTGCGTGCTTTGCAATATGAATGATAGTGCCGTCACCGCCGATTGCAATTACCAAATCGGAATTTTTAACGGTTTCGTAATGATTTGGAAAATATGCCGCTCTGTCGCTTTTAACCGTTTCAGAGAATTCCCACGGCACGGAAAAATTACAATCATAATCGGTTAGAAAGGTTATGATTGTGGAAGCGTATTCAATTGCTTTATCTTTGGTTGAATTTGGTATAATTGCAATATTCATAGTATTCACCGAATTTGTTTATATTTTACACTACTTCATTTAACACTCTCTGTGTATCACATTTCGGGTTCAATGTCAATATATCCTCAACTGACAATGTTCCGTTGTCAAAAAGTTTTTGAATAATGTTGTAATCAAAAGTTATGTTATAGTATTCATCTGCCCAATCATAAAAAGACTTTGCCGTTTGATGAACATATCCAAGAAGATAACTCTTTCCGCCGTCATTGCCCTCAATAACGTTTTCGTGCCAAATACCCGATTCATCAAGATACCACATACAGAAAGTGGTATAATCACGTTCGTCATCTGTGAACAAGTCAAGCATTTCTTTGGGAACACCCGAAAATATATGTTCAAAAAACGAAGAATCCCACTCCTCGGCAGCGAACTGATTCAATTCATTTTCGTGGTCAAAGCCTTTTATGAAAATACCGCTTTCCGTGAAAATAACTTTAAGCTCATCGCCGCTGCCGTTGTCGATAACGTACCATACGGTATTATCCTCGAAAACTTCGCTGCTGACCATTCTGAGCCAATCATTTTCTGGAGGTGTTACTATCGCGTCAATAATATTCATAGCTTTGAGAGAACGTCTGAGTTCATCTCTTCCGATATATTGCGTCATAGAAAATCTCTCCTTATTTATCCAGCGTTTCGTGAGATAATTTTACTAAGTTATCGATATCAATATCAACCTCAATTTCGGGATTGTCGCTTTTCCGAATGTACATCAGATATTCAATATTGCCTGCCGGACCTTTTATAGGCGAAAAATCAAGACCTATAACGGAAAATCCGTTTTCCAAAACAAAATCTATAATTCCGCCAATAACGCTTGAATGAATTTTTGGATCTCTTACAACACCGTTCTTGCCGACATTTTCTCTGCCTGCTTCAAACTGCGGCTTGATAAGACAGACAGCCGTTCCGTTATCTTTAAGGAATTTTCTTGCAACGGGAAGAATTAACCTCAGTGATATAAACGAAACATCAACACTGAAAAAATCAATAGGGTCGGTAATCTGCTCCTCGGTAACATATCTGAAATTAGTTCTTTCAAGATTAACAACTCTTTCATCGTTGCGGAGTTTGTACACAAGCTCACCGTAACCGACATCAATCGAGAAAACCTTTTTAGCACCGTTCTGTAACATACAATCGGTAAAGCCGCCGTGAGATGCACCTATATCCATAGCCGTTACACCTTTTAAATCGAGATTAAAAACCTCAACGGCTTTTTCAAGCTTCAATCCTCCACGGCTGACATATTTCAAAGTACTGCCCCTTACCTCGATATTACACGTATCGGGATATGAAGTACCCGGTTTATCGGATTTCTGATTGTCAACATAAACTATTCCCGACATAATAATTGCCTTTGCCTTTTCACGGCTTTCGGCAAATCCTCTTTCAAAAAGCATTACATCTAATCTTTTTTTATTAGCCAAAACATCACCCTCAAATTAATTCCATATCAGTTTATTTACGATTCCCATACAATCAAGATTAAGCTCCGCCAAAGCTTCTTCAACCGTTGACTGCGGAACAAACTTATCTTTAATTCCTGTCAATTCAAACTTACCCTTAAAGTCAAAATCGTGCAGCATATAATAAAACAGTTCACCGACTCCGCCTGTTTCGATACCCTCTTCAAAGAAATAAACCTTTTCAAATTCCGCCGCCTTTTGAACGGCTTCCTCCGAAATCGGACGTATTCTGTTAAGCTTTATAATCGTTACATCTATGCCCTTTTCTTTTAAAATATCCATAGCTTCCGCCGCATAGGCGAAAATTCTTCCGTATGTGACGATTGCCGCATCTTTGCCGTTTCCATAAACAGTATATACGGGATTTGGGGTATAACCTTTCGGGCGGTGCGGCTGACTTCCTCTCGGATATCTCACGGCAACAAGACAATTATGCTTGTAAATTGCATTGTAAAACGCACTGCCCAGCTCGTCAAAATAACAGGGCGAATATATTACCGTGTTAGGAATGTTATTGAGCATAGGCACATCGAACACACCTTGGTGAGTTTCTCCGTCTTCACCGACTATTCCTGCCCTATCAATTGCAAGTATAACATGCAAATCCTGTGCGGCAACATCGTGAACAATTTGGTCATATGAACGTTGTATAAACGACGAGTAAACCGCAAAAACAGGCACCATTTTTTCACAAGCCAAACCTGCTGCAAATGTTACGGCATGCTCCTCGGCAATTCCAACATCAAAAAATCTTTCCTTGTACTTATGAGAAAAATTCGCAAGTCCCGTTCCTATTTTCATAGCGGCGGTAATCGCACAAATACGGGAATCCTTTTTTGCAAAATCACAAAGCAGTTCACCGAAATGTGCGGAAAAACCTTTTTTGGAGCTTATCGGCTCGCCACTTTCAATATCAAAGCTTGAAACACCGTGATAAGATTTCGGGTCTTCTTCGGCATACTGATAGCCTTTGCCCTTAGTAGTCATAACGTGAATCAAAACACCCTGCTTGACGTTCTTTGCTGCATTCAAGGCATTTATGAGCTTCCGCAGATTATGACCGTCAACAGGTCCGTAATAAACAAAACCCAAATCCTCAAAAATAGTATTCCTGTAAACAGAAATACGCAGCTTTGATTTTGAATTTAGCATAAGCTTTCTGATAGGTCCTCCGATTATAGGAGTATGAAGAAGAATTTTTTCCACAATCTTTTTTATTTTTATATACCCGGGACGTATCCTGATGTGAGTAAGGTACTTTGAAATCGAGCCGACATTTCTTGAAATCGACATTTTATTGTCATTCAAAATTATTGTAAAATTTTTTTTGGCACGACCTGCATTGTTAAGACCCTCATAAGCCAGACCGCCTGTTAAAGCACCGTCACCGATAACGGCTATCGTTCTGCCCTTTTCGCCTTTTATCTCTCTTGCCTTTGCGATACCATAGGCAGCGGAAATTGAAGTGCTGCTGTGACCGACATTAAAGGCATCGTAAGGACTTTCGTTTCTTTTCGGGAATCCGGAAATCCCGCCCTTTTGTCTAATTGTATCCAGCTTATCCCTGCGGCCTGTAAGTATTTTATGCGTATATGCCTGATGACCTACGTCCCATATTATTTTATCGTTTGGAGTATCGTAAACATAGTGCATAGCAACGGTAAGCTCCACCGTGCCCAGATTTGGCGACAAGTGACCGCCGTTTTTAGACACTGTTTTTATTAACTTATCTCTTATCTCCGAACAAAGAATCTCCAGCTCGTCAATTGACAGCTTTTTCAAATCAGCCGGTGAATCTATTTTGTCAAGATACTCATAAGAAGAGTCATTCAAAGTTTGTCATTCCTTTGCTACTGTTTTTAATTGTTGTAACAAATAATTATCTATCGGTAAAAAATCTATCTCTGTTTTGTTCAAAAATTTCCTTTAAGGGAAGTGTGAATCCGCTGTGCTTGCCGTTCGGCACTAAGAAATATCTTGAATTATACAGCAGTGTCTTTGTATAATCGTGTGTGTCGATAATTTCATCTGCTTCACCTATAATAGTAGATACAAGCTCAGTATTCAGTTTTGTAATATCACTGAACATTTCCGAAAACTCGATAACTCCGTTTCTGTTATTGTAACCTAATCTCGGCAAATAAACAAACGGCATTAAACACGGATTTATAAAAACTGTAGGACACTGTTTCATAACGCACAGCTGTGCGGCGAAAAATCCGCCTGCACTTGTCCCGACAACTGCTTTGCAGTTATTGTCATCGTAAATCTCGGATAAATCGGAAAGTAATTGTTTCGGCATAATTTTATCATAATCTGTTGGCGGTGAAATTACTTCATATCCAATCTCGGTTAGAACCTGATACACGGAATTATGTGCCGAACCGTTGTAACCGTGTAAATTTAATATTCTCATTTTCAAGTACCTCTGTTCAGCGAATTCTTTTTGCAAGCTCCAACGCTAAATCTTTCAAAAATTTCGTATTCGAGTCAAAAATATTGAGAGCTTCAACGGCTTCTTTTGTAAGGTTGTCTACGATTTTTCTTGATTCATCTATGCCCAATACAGTGACATAATTTACCTTTTGATTTTCAATGTCACTTCCTACGGGTTTTCCGAGTGTTTCCGTGTCGGAAATAATGTCGAGAATATCATCAATAATCTGAAAAGCAAGTCCTATTTTATCGGCATAAATTTCGGCGGCTTTGATTTTTTCTTCATCGGCATTTGCAAGCACACACCCCATAAGACACGGTGCTTTAATCAGCTGCCCTGTTTTTTTGAAATACATTTCGGATATAGTTTCAAGAGAGGGATTTGAACCCTCGGTTTCCAAATCTATAATCTGACCTCCGACCATTCCGAGCAGACCCGAAGCCTTAGCCAAAATACCGGCAGCTTTAGCTCCGTTAAGTCCTGTCTTTTCAAGAGCCTTATCATTTAGCATTGCTTCATATGCAAGAGCTTGAAGAGCGTCGCCTGCAAGCAGTGCCGTACTTTCCCCGAATACAATATGATTCGAGGGTTTGCCACGTCTTAAATCATCATCGTCCATACATGGCAAATCATCGTGAATAAGCGAATATGAATGTATCATTTCCACGGCACAGGCATACGGCAAAGCCGCAGCCACATCTCCGCCGCAGACATCACAGAACGCTAACAGCAAGGTCGGACGAAGACGTTTTCCCGGTGCGAGAAGACTGTACTTCACAGACTTTACAACATTTTTTTCGGTGCAGTCCTCGCACGGTAAAAGCGTAGGAAGAAATTCTTCGATTAAAGGAAGATACTTGTTATCCATAAATTATTCCTCCGCCGCACTTAACGAAATCTGTGAAAACTTCAACTCCGCCGCATTAAGCTTATCATAGCAGACCGCAACAAGCTTTGCACCCTCTTCGTAAAGCTCCATTGACTTTTCAAGAGAAATATTCTTATCTTCAAGTTTCAGGGCAATTTCTTCAAGACGCTTTTTTGCCGCCTCGTAGGTTTTATATTCTTTCATACAAAATCAATCTCCAAACTTATTTATACTTTCAACACGGCATTCAACCGTTCCGTCGGACATTCGCACTTCTATTGTATCACCTGTATCAATGCTTGTCACCGAGCTGACGGCTGTGTTATCTTTAGTTACAATTGAGTAACCTTTATTCAAGAGATTTATAGGATTGAGCGTATTAACCTTATCGGCTAATGCTGTTATCTCGGTTTTAGTGATTTTTAATTTATTAGAAATGATGGCATTCAAATTTTTCTTAATTGAATCCAAGTGAACACGTTCATTTATAATGTAATTATCGGGTCGAAGATTTTGAACAGTATCGTTCAATTTATCTATACTCTGCATTTCCGAATACAGCTTATCGCTGACGCTGTTTTCTATATCTGCGAAAATGTCACCGATTTTTTTGAGTAATTCCGTTCTGTCGGGTACAGCCAATTCTGCCGCCGCCGAGGGTGTGGGAGCTCGCAAATCCGAAACAAAATCACAAAGTGTATAGTCCGTTTCGTGACCAACTGCGGAAATTACGGGTATTTTTGAATTATAGATAGTACGAATGAGAGTTTCGTCATTAAAACAATTCAAATCTTCAAACGAGCCGCCGCCCCTGCCGATTATTATAACATCAACATTATTCAAGACGTTAAATAGTGTAACAGCTTTGGCAAGCTGGGGCGGTGCAGCTTCACCCTGAACGGCAACGGGACAAAGAACTATCTCGGAAAGCGGACAGCGTCTTGAAACTACATTTTTTATATCCTGAATAACCGCACCTGTGGGAGATGTGATAACTCCGATTCTTTTTGGAAACAACGGTATCGCAAGTTTATGTTCTTCGTCAAACAAGCCCTCTGCTTCAAGCTTGTTTTTCAGCTGCTCGTATGCAATAGCCAATGCTCCTATTCCGTCAGGCTGCATACTGTCAACATAAAGCTGATACTGCCCCGACACTTCGTAAAGCGACACTCTGCCGCTGACTATAACTTTCATTCCGTCGGTTGGTTTGAATCTTACTCTTGAAGCATTTGACGAAAACATTACAGCTTTTATCAACGACTTGTCATCTTTTAAAGAAAAATAAAAATGACCCGAACGGTAATTATTGTTGAAATTTGAAATTTCTCCGCTGACAAATATATTTCGTAAATTATTGTCGCCGTCAAGAAGCATTTTTATGTAAGTGTTGATTTGAGAAACGGTAAGTATTGAAGCACTCATTTTTTAAGCTCCTTTTGAAATCTGTACGCTGCCAAAACAGCAGTACCGCAGGCATTATCTGTTGAAAATTCGGGAAGTGCAAAAATACAATTGAATTTTTCCGAAAGCATATTCTTAATTATGGAATTGGACATAACACCGCCTGCAAATAAAACAGGCATATTTCCGTATGTCGATACAATATTTGAACACATACCCTCTAAGCTTTTTCCTATAAACGTAAGACAGGTAAGTGCTACTTCGGAATAATCCGTATTATTTTTTATCTGTTTTTCACAAATATTCTGAATCCCCGAAAGACAGCAGTCATTATTCTTAACGCATGTTTTAACGTTGACTTTTTTGTCACAAGTAAGTGCAATTTTTTCAAGCTCTCTGCCGCACGGAAACGGAAGTCCCATACTCACACCTACTCTGTCGATTGCCTGACCGGCATGCAGGTCGAGAGTTTTTCCGACAATTTCGGCGGTGAATATATTTTCCGAATCGGGTTTAACAATAACGGCTTCCGTAGTGCCGCCCGAAACGTGAAATGCAATGAAATCTTCGTTATACAAATACTCCGCTTTTGCCGAATAAATCGCAGCTGCAATATGCCCCATTTGATGAGAAAAATTATAAACAGGTACATTCAAAACAGACCCGAGAATATTCGCAGCGTTAATCCCAACTGTGAAACACGGCATATATGAACCCTCTTGATTTCTCGGGCGGGTTGAAACACCTATCGCAGCTATTTCGGGCGGCTGTCGAAATTCGTCAAAAAGCTCTTTTACAAGAACGTGCAGCTGCTGAGTATGATGAAAAACAGCGTCGCTTTGACGCAATCCGCACTGACCGTTTGCGACAGGCAGGAGCTTCCTTTTATGAAACACGGTATTATTGGATAAATCATACAATGCTGCTGATGTTGTATAGTTGCTGGTATCTATTCCCAAAACAAATTGATTATTGTTCATATTACTTTGACTTACCTTTAACTACAGAACCCAATACACCGTTTACAAATGCAGCTTCTTTCGGAGTTGCGTACTTCTTTGCAATTTCCACAGCTTCATTAATTACAATACTTGTACCTGTTTTCGTTGCGTTAAGCTCCGATACTGCAAGTCTTAAAACACTAAGAGTAGGCTTTGAAAGCCGCTCTATTGTCCAGCCTTTAAGGTTAGCCTTAATAATTTCGTCTACTTTATCCTTATTTTCGGAATAATATTTGAGAATATCAATCATATAATTCTCGGCTGTAATCATTCTCGACTCAACGGCGTTATCCAGAATATCTTCATAAGAATCATCGCTGAAACTCATCTCAAAAATAATCGCAAAGCTCTGTTCACGTATTTCTCTCATTTTGCGAATATATTCATTCTTTTCCTCTTCGGTAAATTTTTTCTTGTTAGAATCAGTACTCATAAATTCTCCCTCTGTATCTTTAAATCCTCAAATGGATACAAAATTCCAATATACGTTAATTATAACATATCTCCCGATAAAATTCAACCGAATATTTATTTACATAGGTTAAAAATTGAAAAAACGCTGCCAACAAATCTTGCGGCAGCGTTTTTGTTATTCTCTTGTCACAGGGAATTTTCCCTATACTTTTCAATATGCATTGGGAACATCAATCGTTTTATCTTATGTTTAAGCAAGCCTGTTATACTCTTTTGTACGGATAGATACGTTTTTGTATATGCTTTTATTTTTATGCTCTAAGAATAGTTTATTTAGTTTCGCTGAGGGTAGTTTATTTTCTAAGCTGATGTGTTTCGTCAGCGAGCAGGGCTCTGCCCCTGCACCCCGCAAGCTTTGAAAAGCTTGACCAAACTTTAACATGCTAAATCTTTTGGATTTTGAGTATATCTCAAAATATTTTATTTGTCAACTTTCGGAAGTGAATCGAAGCTCTTTTGAAGTTCTTCGTCTGTCGGAATGTAATCAGACATTTCACCGTCATTGAATTTCTGATAAGCAACCAAATCAAAATATCCCGTGCCTGTCAAGCCGAACAGAATTGTCTTCTCCTCGCCTGTTTCTTTGCACTTTAAAGCTTCGTCGATTGCAACACGGATTGCATGGCTGCTCTCGGGGGCAGGAAGAATACCCTCTACCCTTGCGAACTGCTCTGCTGCTTCAAATACAGATGTCTGCTCAACAGATACGGCTCTCATATATCCGTCATGATAAAGCTGCGAAAGAGTTGAACTCATACCGTGGAATCTCAATCCGCCTGCGTGGTTAGCCGAGGGAATAAATCCGCTGCCGAGAGTATACATCTTAGCCAACGGGCAAACCATTCCCGTATCACAGAAGTCGTAAGCATACTTACCTCTTGTAAAGCTTGGGCATGACGCAGGTTCAACAGCGATAATGTCATAATCTTTTTCGCCTCTGAGCTTCTCGCCCATAAACGGAGAAATCAATCCGCCGAGGTTTGAACCGCCGCCTGCACAGCCGATAATGATATCGGGAGTGATGTTGTATTTATCCATAGCCGCTTTCGTTTCAAGACCGATAACCGACTGATGAAGAAGAACTTGATTTAGAACACTTCCCAGAACATAACGATAGCCGTCATTTGTGGTCGCAACCTCAACAGCCTCGGAAATAGCACAGCCAAGACTTCCTGTTGTGCCGGGGTATCTTTCAAGAATCTGACGACCTACATTAGTTGTTTCGGACGGTGACGGAGTTACCGACGCACCGTAAGTTCTCATTACCTCACGTCTGAAAGGTTTCTGTTCGTAAGATACTTTTACCATATATACTTTACAGTCTAAATCAAAATAAGAACAAGCCATTGAAAGAGCTGTTCCCCACTGTCCTGCTCCTGTTTCCGTTGTAACACCCTTTAAGCCTTGCTTTTTTGCATAATATGCCTGTGCAATAGCTGAATTGAGCTTATGACTTCCACTGGTATTATTTCCCTCAAACTTATAATAGATTTTCGCAGGTGTCTGAAGTTTCTTTTCCAGACAGTAAGCACGAACAAGCGGTGCAGGACGGTACATTTTGTAAAAGTCCTGAATCTCCTGCGGAATGTCGATGTATGCTGTGTCATCGTCCAGCTCCTGTTTAACAAGCTCGTCACAGAATACGGGACGAAGGTCGTCAAATGTCATCGGTTCTAAGGTTGCAGGATTCAAAAGCGGTGCGGGCTTTGTTTTCATATCCGCACGAACGTTGTACCACTGCTTCGGTATTTCATCTTCTGCCAAATAAATCTTGTATGGAATTTTTTGTTCTGCCATTGTAAAATTTCCTCCCGGATATTTATTTATATCAAACATATCAAGAGATATATTTTGTGCATATATTTTTTTATATTGAAACAGTTAATTTAGATTAATTGCCCTGTTTTATTATATCCAACTTTTACAAAACAGTCAATACCAATGTTATAATTTGTATATTTGCACAAATTCATTATAAAAATAAATACTCATTATGCAATTTTTTACAATAAAATCACACAATGAGTATTTACAATAACTATTAAAGTTCAAAAAAGTTTATATCAAAAACAAAACATACTTTATCAATAATTTCTTCCACTTATTGCTTGAATTGTAAACACTTTCGGATAATGTTTTCAAGAAATCATTCATTTGTGAAATATCCTGCTCATTTGGAGAATCTTTTCCGAATCGGGCATTCAATGCAAAATCGGTGAATGCCTGATAATCCTTAGTTTTTATTCCGTCAATCTGTAAAACTGCACGTCCTGCAAACTGACGGTCGCCCTCTTCCTTTTTGGGAGTAACACCTGCAATTTTAAGAATCCACAAAGAATGCAGATACATTGCTTTTGCTCCTTTTCGTGTATCAGGTGAATTAAATCGGGTAAATCTGAGCTTTAAAATAATAAATCTTGTTAAAAACCATACTGCAACTATTAATGCCAATATCAAGATAACCTTTAAAATTTCCAAAAGAACATTAACAGTAACTCTAAGAAAATTTTGAAGCTTGTTATCCCTTTGGTAAGTGATATTTTCGTCATCGGAATCACTGTTATTTGAAATATCGGAATCCGTGTCACTGTTAAGACTTACATCACTTGCAGTGTCGGTATCGGTTTCGGCTTCGGAATCGGTATCAATTTCAGAATCGGTGTCGGTTTCTGTTTCCGTATCTGTTTCCGCATCGGATTTATTTTCGCTGCCGTTATCCATTTTGTTTTCATCGGGAAGTATTTCTTCGCTGTAATACGGTGTAAAATCAACTACCTGCCAGCCGACAAGCGGATAATAAACTTCCGTCCAAGAGTGAGCATTACTGTCAGGAATACCGGAGTAACCGTGTGAATTTTTCTTGTTCAAATCGTAATCACTGACAAAATACCCCTCAACATATCTAGCCGGAATATTCGCACGTCTTAGCATAAGAGTTGCAGCTGTTGCAAAATGAACGCAGTAGCCTTTATGGTTTTCGGTTAAGAAATATTCTACAAGCTCTCTGTCGCTCGGGGTTGCACCGGGGGTCAAAGTATATTCTGCATTTGACTGAATGTAATTTTTAATATAGTCTATAACTGCATTGTAATATTCGGGAACTAACATTTGATTATATGATAAATCGGACGAGCTTCCGAATTCATCATTGTAACCGTAAAGGGAATAAAGTACATCATCTTCTTCATCGGAATAAGAAAGATATTGATTGCTGTAAAGAAAAGAATCATATATATTTGAAATAATATTATCAAAATCCTTAGGAAGATATTTTTCCATATTATCGGGATAATCGAGATAATTTTCAACTACAAATGCTCTGTACTGTTTTTCGTTTTTCTTAAAATTCTCGTATTCATTGTCATATATATTTCCGTCGTACATACTATCCAAATTGGAATAGTACTCGGGATAAGTGAAATCTCCGTCGTGAAGCAGCGTGTAAAAATCTCCGTTAAAATCATTAAGCTCCGCTGTAATCTGACTTTTTGAAATTCCTCCTCTGATAACAGCCGATTGTTCATAAGTCTTCAAGCCGCCGAAAGTGTCGAAGAAAAATTCATTGTCATACACGGAAGACGCATTATTTACAGCATCTGTTTTGCCTGAAACAGTTCTGTACTCATTAAGAAATACTTTAGGATTAATATTTTTACTGTTGATTGAAATATTCACATAATTGAGATTGCTTTGCGACAAATCGGAAGCATCTCCCGAACAAAACTGCGGATAGAAATTATCCGATAAAAATGTATCCCAAAAATTATAATTCTTATAGGTACTCTTGGGCAAGGCTTTCCATTGGTCACCTGAATAATCGGCTGCCGTAAATGCTCTGAAATATAACGGTGCTGCAAATTTAGAAGGGTCTGCTTTGACTTCAAACATTATATCTCCCGTATAATGTAAATCTCCCATATTTTTAAGGTCACCGTTATTCAGACCGTTTGATGTATTTCCGAGTGTTCCGAAATTGTTTGTAGATGTAACATTCTGGAAAGAGTACATGAGATCCCTGCCGAATTTATCCACCTTTTCGCTTTTGTGATAATCTTTAAAATCAAGGAAAAGATTTGAAATCATCAGCACAACAAGAGTAAAAGCAAGAAATAACGCTGCCTGTTGGAAAGAGGAGAACGAAACGTAACGACCTCTGATTTTAATTGAATTTCTGAAACCCGCAAAAATCTTTTTCGAGGCGAAATTACTGTAGCCTTGAATATGCACTACAAACATTAATATACATGCTATACCGGCACATATGAGAAACGGTTCGCCGACAAAGGTATTACATATAAACGGTACTGAAACATATACCGACACGCAGGTCGTAAACAATACGGGGTTACAATGATTTACTGCCGCATATGCCAGCAAAAAGCATGTTCCTAAAATAACCGCCATTAGAAAATATTTTATTTCCGACTTTACATCAGCCATATCAAAGTACAGAATATAATACGTAGTACTTTTTTCTCCTCGCTGTGTGAGTATGGTATATACGGATTTGTTTAATATATGCACAAAACCGTTTGCAACATATTTATAATGCCAGCCAAAATATGCGACATATGCGGCGGCAGTTAAAGCTGTTGATTTTATCAAATGCTTTTTCAAGCCGTTCACTATACAAATCCACGTACATCCGATTAATAATATAATATATAAGTTTCTGATTTCGGAACTTGTAAAGTTTAAATTTTTAATTTCCGAAGCCGATAGTCCGTAAATGCCCGGTTGGAAATCGTCCCATATTTTAAAGCTGTCTATCTCTATACGCACTATACAATATAACGTAACGAGCGTCATAATTGACGAAAAAATTATCATTGGAAGCCGGTATTCCATATTCGACTTAATTCCGATTATGTTCAGCGGTCTTAAGGTGCTTTGTGCTTTTTCTTTCTTTTTTATTTTAAACAAAAAATTCCACCTCCTGTAAACACATTTTTATTGTTTATGAAGCTGAACTTCTGCTGTATCTATGGAACAGTATCTGTTATCCAGCTGATATGTTATAATATCGCTGTCGCAAAATGTTGAGTTATACAAATAGTAAATTTGTTTATCCAAAGCTTGTAAACGTTCCTCTTCACTCATAATGTACGTAACATTTTTCTTAACCGTAAATTTTTCCGAAAGAAATTTTTCAACAATAGGTGCAACATCGTCAAAGGTTTTCACGTCAAACGAAACAAGACTTTTTGCCGTTTCGGAATACCAATAAACCGAAAATGCCTGCTCGTTTTCGATAAGCTGAAACGAAAGCTTCATAAACACAGACAGCATACCGTCCGCCCTGAATTTCCTTTCCTCAGAATCTGCACTGCCTATTCCTGTTTCAAGCATAACAATACAATCTTCGTCAATAGGTTTACTGTACTCTTTAACTATAAGCTCGTCCTGCTTGGAGCTTAACCGCCAATGAATACGTCTGATGTCGTCACCCGGAGTATAATTTCTAACTTCAAACACCTGAGAAGAATCGTCACCTTTTTGAGTTTCGGAATATTTGTCACTGTCAATTATATAAATATTCTGATTTCCCTTGAGAAAATCGTCTTCCGCCATAACGGGAGCAATCAAAAGTTTAGCTTTATCGGAAACATTTTTTATCCTAAAATGAAACAAACCGAAAGCATCGTAAACTCTTGGCTTTTTCACTCTGCATTCTATATAAGCCGAATGGGAGGTTGCAACAACTGTATGAACACTTTTATTCTCCTTAGCCGCAACAGGGGTTTTTATTTTTCTGTTGACAACTCCGTCATCGGACATATCCTGAAATTCAACTTCAAATGTAACGGCAGATATCGGAAAAATAGAATTATTGTGTATTGTAACACAAAATTCAGCCTGTTGGTCGATTCGCTGAGTGGAAAAAGGGTGAGTAGGTTTTATATCGAGAGAAATTTTTCTAACAGAAAAAATCGCTTCAAATATACCGAAAATTGTCAATGAGATGAAAACTATAAGTATGGCAAGCGGAGTATATGAATTGCAGTATATATAGAAAAGAGAAAGACCTATAAGACCAATAACATAAAAAATTCTGCTTTTTACCATAGCTTAACCTCTGATTGTCGGTTCGGGAACTCGAAGAAGAATATCTTCAAGAACATCGCTGCTTGAAACATTTGAAATCCTTGCCTGCGGATTCATTACAAGCCTGTGAGCACAAACATCAACAAAAACCTGCTTGATATCCTCGGGGATAACATAATCACGTTTATGCAAAAACGCACAAGCCGCCGACATATTGGACAATGCCAAAGCTCCTCGGGGACTAACTCCTATTTTGATAAAATCATTCTCACGAGTTGCTTTCATAAGCCTTGCAATATACGAAAAAATTTCATCGTGTCTGTAAACATTTTCGACTTTTTGCTTCATTTCTATAATATCGTAAGCCGTAGCGACTGCTTCAACGTTGTCGAGAGGATTCACACCTTGTCTATCCCTCAACAGCATAATCTCATCTTCGACTTTCGGATAACCCATTGTGAGCCTTACTGTAAATCTATCCATTTGAGATTCCGGAAGAGGCAAAGCACCGGCTGTGCCAACGTGGTTCTGTGTTGCAATAACCATATGCGGTGTCGGGCATTTGTGAGTAACACCGTCAACGGTAACGGCATGCTCCTCCATAAGCTCCAGAAGTGCCGACTGAGTTTTACTGGAAGTTCTGTTTATTTCATCGGCAAGGAGAAGATTACAAAGACCTGCACCCTCTCTGTATTCAAATTTGCCTGTTGCTTTATTATATATCGAAAAGCCCGTTATATCGGACGGCATAACGTCGGGAGTAAACTGTACACGCTTGCAGTCGAGCTGCATTGCCTTGGAAAAGGCAAGTGCCATTGTAGTTTTACCTACACCGGGTATATCCTCAATAAGAATATTTCCGCCCGAAAGTATTACTTCCATAACCTTAACAAGTATATCGTCCTTGCCGATAACGGCTTTTTTAACTTCTTTAATTATTTTTGCGGCTTGTTTCATAAATTAATAAGTCCTCCAAACATTTCGTTTCAATCTCATACTTATACATTATAGCACGATTTGCATACCGATTTCAACTAATATATTAAAATATACTTAATTTTACAATTTGTTTTAAATTTTGTAATCACATAAAATTTTTTAATTAATTTCATCAAAAAGATTGATTATTGTAAAAAAATATAGTATAATCATTAAAAGAACTGTATTTTTATACAGATTTTAACACGGAGGTGTTTCAATGATTGAATTTAAAAATGTCAGCAAGACTTACAATGGTAATGTCAAAGCACTTGACAATCTGAATTTTACAGTTGGAAAGGGTGAATTGGTCGGATTTATCGGTCCAAACGGTTCGGGTAAAACTACGACTATTAAGTTGCTTTCCGGTGTACTCGTTCCCGATAAGGGTACTATTACGGTGAACGGCTTTGACGTATCTAAAGAACCGCTGAAAGCTAAAGCTTCTATCGGATATATACCCGATAATCCCGATATTTTCTTAAGATTAAAGGGTATTGAATTTCTGAATTTTATCGGTGATGTTTACAAAGTTCCTGTTGATGACAGAAAAAAGACAATTGACGAGCTTGCGGAACGTTTTGAGCTGACCTCGGCTCTTAACTCTCAGATTCTCAGCTATTCGCACGGTATGCGTCAAAAGCTTATGGTAATTGCAGCACTGCTTCATAAGCCTGAGGTCTGGATTCTCGATGAGCCTATGACGGGACTTGACCCAAAATCGGCTTTTGAGCTGAAACAGATGATGAAAGAACACACTCAGAGCGGTAAGAGTGTATTTTTCTCAACACATGTTCTGGAAGTTGCCGAAAAGCTTTGTGACAAGGTTGTAATCATTAAAAAAGGCAAAAAGCTTTATGACGGTACTCTTGAACAGCTTGAAAAGAAGAACAAGGACAAGAACCTTGAGGATATATTCCTTGAGCTTACGGATAAAAAGTAATAGGTGGTGGCAAATATGGATGTATTTATGCAGCTTGTTAAAATCACGTCATCATCGGTTGAGCCTGCTATGAACGAGAAAATGAAAAGTAAGGCATTTGCTGTTGTTATGTCAATATTGATAGTATGTTTTATTTTCATTCCGGTGTCGTTGTTTGTAGGATTTTTAGTTTATTCGCTGACAAGCGGACTAATCGGTATGGTGAATTTAGGCGAATCGGGTTCTGTTGGGGGCGGTTTGGCAATAATGCTTCACATTGTTGCTGTATTTTCAATGGTATTTGGTTTCAATGTTGTTATGAGTGTATTTTATTTTTCAAGCGACCTCGATTATCTGCTGCCTCTGCCCATTTCCCCTATGAAAATTGTAGGTGCAAAGCTTACCGCAACAATGCTTTCCGAAAATGTTATGGAATGTATACTTGTTTTCAGTGCATTGGTCGGATTTTTGATAGGATATGCACCTATGCCGGGAATTAATATTATAGGAATAATTTCTTCTATAATAGGAGTTGTAACTTTTCCTATTGTTCCTATTAGTTATTGTGCCGTAATATGTATGATTGTAATGTATTTTTCAAAATTTCTGAAAAATAAGGACAGAGTAAGTAAAATTACGGCATTTTCAACTATTATAATTCTTATTGTGCTTGTACTGTGCCTTAATCTTTCAAACGGTTTTGACACAAATTTATTTGTAGAACAGCTTCTTAAAGATGATATTTCTCTTGTTCATATATTGGATATTATATTCTTTAATGTTCCGCTTCTTACTTCGGCGGCTTCGGGAAGTATCGTATCTCTTTTACTTTACATTTTAGTGAATGCTGCTTGTGTAGGAATTGTTCTTCTGGTTGCCTCAAAGCTTTATTTTAAAGCTGTAGTTTCTCTGAACGGAGGTCAAGGCAAGACAGAAAAAGCCGCATCGGAAATTAATTACGGAAAGAAAATAAAGTCCTCCTCACACCTTATGTCTTACTTCAAAAAGGAAATTTTGATTTTAGTGAGAACCCCTGCATATCTTTCAAACTGTGTTGGAATTAATCTTATCTGGCCTATATTTATATACCTGTTTATCATAATGCAAAAACAGAATGATATTCTCGGAGGATATGTTGATAAGCTGAAAGTCGGTGACCAATCGGCTGTTTTAAACGTCAGTCTTTTAGTTTTCGGAATTTCGGTTATTTTAACTTCGCTCAACTGTCTTGCGTCAAGTGCAATTACAAGAGAGGGACGTCATTTTGATATTATGAGATATCTCCCTGTTGACCTTATGACACAAATCAACAGTAAAGCTCTTGTCAGCATTGTAATCAGCGGTGCGGGTCTTATTGTGTACATAATTACGGCATTTATTATTTTCGGTATTTCTCCTATGATTACGGCTTACTGTGTAATACTGAGTATTCTTTCGGTTATATTTACTACATACCTTGGAATATATATTGACACAATGAACCCGAAATTAATCTGGGAAGATGAAGTAAATGCTCTTCGTGGCAATTATCATGTATTTTACAATATGGGATTGGATTTGATAATTACAGCTGCATTATGTGCATTAATGCGTTTTCTGTTCTGGATGAATTTCTTGCCCGTGGCATTTTTGCAGTCGCTTCTTCTCGTATCGGCGGCACTTATGGCATTTGGTTTTTACTCGCTTTGTAAGAAAAAAGGTGTTCGTAATTTATTGAAAGTTGAGATGTGATTTTTTAACAAAGATTTAGGAACTGCATATAAATTGCAGTTCCTTTTATTATGATTTATTCATCTAAATCAAGCCAAAACCCCGGACAATAGCAAGGTTTATACTCTTTACTTTTCGGGTATTCGTTCAAAATAAAATTACGTACTTCTTCGTTATTTTCAAACTCAATAGTATGCCCTATCTGAATTTCACTGTAATAACCGTCTGTATATGTGCATTTTGATCCGCCCATACCGCAGGCTTCATGATTGGAAGTTGCGTGACACCACCATGTAAAACCCGTTATTCTTATATTCAAATCGTTCACTTTGTTAATAAATTCATTAATGTTTTCTATAGGGCAGATTAAGTCTATATATCCGCTGCCAATTTTTTGAACATGCAGTTCCGTTAGTATTTTATCAAGTTCTTTCATAAGATTTCTTCCAATCCGTTTCTTGCAGAAAATCTTCATCATTATCATAAAATACAAATGGATAATTTGTCAATGACATATATTTTCACCTCAAAATATATGATTTATTATCAAGAAGAATTTCCCTTTCCATCTTACAAATGTCAAGGCGGTGTTCGTCTATCCAATCATCAATTTCTTCCGATTCATCAAGCCACTCTTCGGGATAGTCATAATTATCCCGATATTTTTCATTTTGATAATCGTGAATACCTTTTGCGAAAATTTCTTTCAGATTATGATATCCGTTATCCGAAAGATATGTCAATGTAATGTTAATGTCTTTACTGTCTGTCGCTTCGTAAAAGTTCCACACACCATCTCTTTCAGATATACCTAACCACGAGCTTATTGTAAAAAATGTTGTCAAACAATCGGGTTTATTTGGAATATTGTAAATCTCCGAACTGAAATTAAAGATTTCAATTTCTAGGTCATCGTCAGAGGCTGTTTCAACTTTATTAAACAGTTTTTCTAAATACTTCATAATCGTTTCTCCGTTCTTTATCTTTTTATATAATTATAGCACATTGTTACGTTTAATGCAACAATTCAAACAATTTACATCAGTAAAAATTTTCTTTCGATAATTGTAACAAATATCCAAATTGCTCCATAATATAATATCAGTTAATGATGAATGGAGGATAAAATAATGCCGGATAATAACGATGTTATGAACATTAATGAGTGTGAGGAAAACTCCGAAGCTTTCGAGAGATTCGGCGGTGAGTCGGTTTGTATCGATGCTTCGAGGATTTACGATTCCTGTGCCGACAAGGATTGTCTTGATAATCTCCCTGTTTTCTTCCAGCAATGTGTTCAGCCGATAATCGACAATGCGTGCAATGTCAGACTGAAAGATGTTGATGTAATCACTGTTTACATAGGCTTGGAGCCTGTGCCTTTTCACCGTGGATTCTACACTGTTGAGATGACATTTTTCTTCGAGGTAAAGCTTGATGTCTACCCCACACCTGCCTCGTGTCCCGAAACTGTATGCGGTATGACTGTATCGACCAAAAAGGTTGTGCTTTACGGCAGCGAGGGCAGTGTGCAGATATTCAGCTCCGACAGAAATTGTGAACACGGTCATTTTTCAAAGGAATCGAGAAATCTTCCGAAAGCGAGCGTTCAGGTTGCCGCACCGATAGGTCTTGCTGCCGAACTTAGAGAGTGTCCGCCGCTGTGCGTTCCGTGCTGCCAAATTCCCGAAAGTATTTGCAAAAAATTCGGCGGCGAATTTGTAATGACCGACAGAGGAAAGACTGTCTTTGTGACTATTGGTTTGTTCACGATTGTTCAAATTGAGAGAAACGTACAAATGCTCATTCCTGCTTATGATTTCTGCGTACCCGAAAAGGAGTGCATAGAATCAAGCAACGACCCATGCGAGATGTTCAGCAGAATAGATTTCCCGACCGAGGAATTTTTCCCACCGAATATTTCGGATTTGGGAGATGACAATAACGGCGGCTGTGGCTGCGGCTGCAAGTAGATATAAAAAAAGAAACAATGCTGTGCTGATGTCAAATAAAGCGATATCGGCACGGCATTGGTTTTATCTCTTAACTATTCCTTTTTCGGTAAATTCATAGATACTGTCACATATTTCAAGTGCGGCAGGTCGGTGAGTAACAATTACTACTGTTTTATCTGTCATTTTTCGCAGGTTTTCAAGCAAACGTTTTTCGGTGAGTTCATCAAGTGCACTTGTCGCTTCATCAAGCAACAGAACGGGACTTTCCGAAAAAACGGCTCTCGCAATCGCCACTCTCTGCATTTGACCCTCTGATAAGCCTGCACCACGCTCTCCCAGCAATGTATTGATTCCGTTTTCAAGCTCGGATATGAATTCATATGCACAAGCAATTTTCAGTGCCTGCATAATTTTATCATCATTTTCGGCTTTTGATTTATCGGAAAAAGCCACCACTTCACGAATAGTACCGCTCATAAGCTGATTTCCCTGCGGCACATAGGCGAAAAGTCTGTGCCATTCCGGTGAAAGAATATTGCTTTTTCCGTTTATATCTCTTATAAAACGTTCACCGCCGTCAAGCTTATAAATACACATCAGCAATTTTAAAACGGTTGATTTTCCGCAGCCGCTGTGTCCTGTGAAAGCTATGTATTTCCCCTTTTCTATTTCAAGAGAAATATCATTAAGAACAACAGGCATATTCTCTTTGGTGAGATTCTTAACAGTGTCACCGGCAGGGTAATATGTAAATTCAGCATTTTTCAAGCCAAACGATTTCATTTTTTCGGTATAAAAATTCTGAATTTCCGTAAGACTTAAAGCGGTTCTTTCGCTGTCGTTTTCAAAATCCTCGATTTCCATAAGACGTTCGGCACTGGCGGTCATAGCATAATATTTAGGCAAGTAACCTGTAATATTTGCAAAGGGAGATTGAATTTGAGCAATAAGCTGTGTCATAGCGGTTAGAGTTCCGTAGGTTATTGTTCCACGCAAAATACCGTAACCGCAATAACAAACTCCGAAAATGTACATACCGTTCATCGCTGCACCGAATCCGATATTACAGAAATTGGAAAACATATTTTTTCGCATTCGTGCAGCTCGATGTTTTGACATCAAATCAACTGCTTGTTCCTCTGTCTGAGTTTCGGAGGCAAAGGAACGAATTATCATCATACTTCCGATATGCTCCTGTAGAAATATTCTTAGCTTACCGTCATTTTCCTGAACATTCTTATGCAGCTTTTTCAGAATCTTGCGAAAGGCATACGTCAAAAAGACAAGCAGAATGCCCCCGGGGACAATAACACACGCAAAACGGTAGTCAATTGCTGTTATCATAATCAACGCACTGACCATTTTTATTATCATACCTGTAAGACCAGGTAAAATATCAACATAACCGTTTGCAACAATTACCGTATCGTTTGTAAGTCTGTTGAGCCATTCACCCGAATGAACAGAGTTCACGGAAGCAAAATCTTTTACCAATAAATTTTTCAGAAGTCGTTCTTTAAATATATTTTCAAATGTAGAATGTGAAAGCTCCGCAAGCCAACGTATAACGGCTCTCAAACCAAGCTGTACCGCAACAAGCGAAATAATCAAAATAACGTAATGCCAAAAAGCTTCGGTATTATGTTCGGCGGCACTGTCAACTATTCTGCTCAGCAGCAAAGCATAAAATACACCGGAAAAACTTGTGATTGCCTGAACTATCATTAAAACTATGATATATAAATTTTTCTTCTTGGGAACACTTATCAACCACTTTAACGTATTATTATTTTTCATTTTTTATCATTTCGTTATAAGCCACTTCCGCCGCCGAAATATCCATATTGCAGCCAAGCCTATATAATTTCAGGTTCTTTATCATCAAGTCTATTAAGGACAATGTTTTCAAAAGTTTTTCACTGTCATTCGGACGATAAACCTGCTGCAAAAGTATGGGATATGCTTCTTTCCCGGTAACACTGTGAATAGTGTTTTCCTTTGCTCTTTCAAGTATACAAACAGCTTTAAGCGGAACAGCAATATTATTTCCAAGTCTATGCTTACCATTGTATGGCGTACCGAAAACCGTAACGCTGTTATTCGTTACTTTTATCAGAGGTTTATCATCATTCACCATAACGGCTTTATCCCCTAAAAGCTCTCTCCATAATCTTGTATGAGTTGACTTTCCCGTACCGCTCTTTGCCGTAAAAAGGTAGGCTTCACCGTCAACAGAAACAACCGAACCGTGAAAAAGGAATGTATCATAGTCAAGCATTTTCAAGGCAATTTTTCGGTAAACGGCTAACTCTTCCAAATAGCTGTCGGAATAATTCACTACGGCAATGCCCTCAAGGATATTCTCCCTTGTGGATTTTTCTCTTTCAAAATCTATATCGGCTTGTGTTGTTTCAACCTTAAAATCGGGAGTACCTGTGGCTTTGTACTGTTTACAATAATTATGAACCTCCGAATAAATAGAGGTTATTTCTATATTTTTTTCTGCAATTCTGTATATTTCTGTCATAGACTCTCCTACACAATAAACGACAGACAGCTGAAGCAGTCTGTTGTTTGAAATTTTTGTAGCTGTACGGTTGCGAAGCTTGCGGGCGACGGAACACCTCAAGAAGCCGAGCCCTACTCGCTGACGGAATAAATTATTGTAGAAAAATAAACTATCCTCAGCGAAACAAACAAACTATAAACAAAAAATCAAAGCCATATCAAAATAACATCTTTCAATACAAATAAAAACAGGCAACAGCGTAACGATACGATTTGATTTCAACCATACAGATAGAATTTTTTAATTTGATGATTAATTTCTTACTAATTATAATCTGAAAGCTCTTTTTCGTCTTCAAATTTTTTCTTTTCCGAAAGCTTTTGCTCCAATTTAATTTTCTTCTCCTCATAATCATCGGGTACATACGAAGAAGTTGGTGCGATAGAATCAATAAAATCAAGCAAATCGGTAACTGTATCAATCTTGGAAACAACATTTTGTGATTCAAGCTCTTTTTCTTCTTTTTTGGTAAGTTTATCCTTAAATTCATTCTGCTGTGAAAAATCCTGCTGCTGCGAAATAACCATCTGTGATGGAGCATATATCGGCATTTGCTGCTTTATCGGAGAAACATATTTTGTTTTCTTCATATTAACTACATATCTGCCGATAGCACGAGTTGTTACAGTAATTTTTTCATCATCTTCCGAAAGTTCGTCTGCTCCAAAGAACATTTCAAAATTAATATCATCTTTAATACATTTATATTTAACCTCTGTCAAAATAAAAGCAGTTAGCCTTTTTAACATAGCGAATGTAAAATTTTCTGTCATTTCTGCAAATTCATCATCGGTAGGTTCAAATATAATATTAAAATATTTCTTTCTTAATTCTTCAAAATAAAACATTCTCATCTCATAATCCGGAGCTTCAAATTCATAAACATAGAAAGGTTGTTTCAGTTGATCTTTAATTTTACTTGCAGAACCGTTATAGCAGCAAGTAATAATTGAAGTTGTTTTATGATCGAGAAGAAGTTTCCTCACCATTCCGGAAAAACATTTCGCCGTTTTCTTGCTGTTCATAATCTCGGTAACATCGCCCAACGAAAAGTAAAACATAACATCTGTATGACTTGAAGCCTTTTGTATGATTGTATTCAAAATAAGTTCAATACGTTCGCATACATCTTTTTTTGAGCTTCCGTCTGTAAAGCTTGCCAGATTTAACGAATAATATTCAAAGTAATTATCTACCTCATTTTTACCGACAATTTTTTCAAGGCGTTTAAATGTTACAGTTGTAAGAACTTTATTAGCTGTATGCTTACCGCAGCCGGATTCTCCCGAAAACATAACTGCCGAACTTGTAACAAAATTATTTGTAGGATAAATTCCGGGGTACATTTCCTTGAATTCACTGATATACTCAATATTTTCATCATCAGAAAATTCAATATCGGGAATTAAGCTGCCAAAAAAGCTTTCTACACGGTCATATCCGATAAAGTTCTCCGGTAGTATATTATTATTGCAATAAATTATATTATTATGAAGCAAACGATATTTTTCAAGACTAAAGGTACTGCTGTCTTTCATTTCTTAGTCTCCTTTACATATTGCCCTAAAATAATTCACTATTTACCGTTATTGCAGGAACTTTCTTACCACCGAATTCACCCGGGTCAATCACACCAAGCTGAGTTTTGATAACTCCACGCATCTCAATGGCAGGATTCAAACAGTACTTTTCAAATTCGTCAATATTCACCTTGCTGATATCGGTAGCATTCGGAAACAGAAGCTTTAAAAATGCCGTGCAAATTCGCTTTATAGCTTCCGTATCTCTTGTGGCGGAATCGGCAGGAAGCACAAGCAATTTATCAACTACCGCTCTGTATACGGATTCATCACGAAGGGCATGCATAATTTCCACAAAATATTCCGTGTTAAGTGCCCATGTGTGAGCCTTCATACTTTCTTTCATCTTAGGAATATCCCAGCCTTTGATGAAGCCATGGAATCTGTCTATCAAGGCAGATTCATGGAAAATTTCCGGCAATCTCTCAAACATATTCACATTAACATCCATTAAATCCGTTCCGATATTTCCAAGCAAAATCAATCCCGCATCTCCGACCCCCTTATGGTCACCGACACGATATTCGCCGCTTTCAAGATAACCTTTTAACGCACCTTGCATTTCCATAGAATCAGTAAACTTTATACTTTGAATCTCGTCAAATGCGACATAATCATATCTTGAAACAAGTCCCTGTGTTTTCTTGTTAATATCATAAAACATCTTGGCACGTGAAATACTTCCTCCGCTTACAAGCCAACCATACTGACTGAGCTGTGAAAAAACATACGATTTTCCCGTTTCTTTCGGTGCAAGTTCGATAAGATTTACACGCTTTTCAACAAAAGGAATAAGTCGCTTAATAACAGCAAGCTTTTCATCTGTGCTTTTGTATCCCGTAGGAGAATAGTCAATCGCACTGATTACAATATCAATCCATTCTTCCGTTGTAAAACAGTTTCTTGCGTTTACAAAATATTTTAAATCTATCTTATAAGGACAAAACGGAGTAAAATTAATAAGCTTAAAAATGTAATTTTTTCCGTTGGGATCAAGCTCGGACTGTATTTCGACAATACCCCAAACCTCTGTGGGAGAAAGAAGATAATCTCTGTTTTTCTCAATTACACCCCATTCCACAACGGCATCGCCCTTATGTGATGGAACGTCAAAAACAGGAAGTGAAAAAAGTGCCTGCTTCTTCTTTGTATCAAAATCAATTTTCACTTTGGTAAGAAATCTTACAGACTTATTACCGTGAAGCATATCAACCAAAAAGCCGTTCCACTGATCCTTTTTCGGAATGGTACGTTTGACGTAATTGAGTACCTCTTCTTCGTTGATGTTACCCTCACTGTCGGAAAAACGCATCACGAGCCAATCCCTCATAAAAGAGGGAATGCTCAATGCGGAAAAGAACTTTGTTTTTTCTGACGACTTATAAACCAACATATTTCCAAAAACTTTTTTAAGTTTTTCTTCAAAAGTCATCATTGTATTAGATTCCATAATGCTCTTTCCTTATATAATAAAATCTTTATTATCGCTTATCGGTGTAACGATTCTTGCAGTCAATTTTCCAACAAGACCCGTGGAGGAAATAATAAATGCCGAAATTTCTGTTTGACCCGGGGTCGGAAAATATGTAAACGCATAATTCTCGCCAACCGATCTTATTTGAAAAGTTTCTCCGCCTATATTTGCGAACGGGTGTGAAATCGGACCCTTACTCGAACCGAATACAATCTCCACACCGCCGGTAATCGGATCTTGCACAAACTCATCCTGAACAGCATAAACCGGGTCTTTCGGAACTTCCTTTGGCTTCGGAGGCTCAGGTTCTTTCTCAATCGATATCTCGTGCTTGATTTTTTGCTCCGGCTTTTGCGGCTTTTCATTAGCTTCAGTGTCGTAAACGGTTGAAAAATCTGTGTCGTCGTAATCGGCAACCGACTTAACGGCTTTCTCCCATGCTATCAGGTCGTTGATAATAGTTTCTTTCGGCGACGGCTTAAATCTGGAAAGAATGTCTTTAAATTCTTCAGCCGTAAGCTTATAATTACCGCTCTGAAGCTCTTCGATTGCCCGATCTTGATCCTTGTACAAATCAAGAACTTTTCTGAAAAGCATACGCTTAACAGCAGAAGTAAGACGCTCTATGTCACGATAATTGTAACGTTTGGTAGATTCTGCCATCATCTCGTATGTTAAATTTTCGTGAAGAGTTATTATTTCCTCAAAGCTCTTTCTGAATGCAGCCTCTCTTGCAACCTTATCCGGCAGAGGAACTCTCACAACCTCTACACGGTCAAGCATAGCATTGTCAACACGATTTGGATAGTTGGTTGCCGCAATAAAGATAACCTTGGAATCCGCACTGTGAATACGGTTGTAACCTGTAAGGAACGAGGTTGTAATGTTTGCTGCGTATTCGGGCAGATTCGGAAGTGATCTATTCTTGCACAAGCTGTCGATTTCATCTATAAACACAATGCAAGGGGCACTCTTTTCGGCTTCCTCAAACAAACGTGTAACGTTCTTTTCGGCAGCACCTACATAACGGCTGATGATATCCGAACCCTGCAAAGACATAAACTTATAATCCTTATCCATAAGCTCATGTGCAAAAGCTTCAATGATGAATGTTTTACCGCAGCCCGGAGGTCCTACAAAGAAATACGAATTAAGCTGCGGTATTCCTAGGTAGTCCGTAAGTCTTTCAGCCTGAGAATCAAAAATACAGCCTTTCAGCTTCTTCTTAAGTTCAGCCATACCGGAAACATCATCAAAGGAATGCGTCGGTGCATCCTTATACCAAGTGCGAGCCGTGCGGTCAAGCTCTTCATCGTCCTTTGATTTTGCGGCAGCCGCAGGCTTTGACTTGGAATCTCCCTTTTTATCTTTAGCGTTATCTTTGTCGTTGCTATCATCGGGAGTTTTCATAACAGGCTTCTTGCCCTCTTTTCTGTCAAGCTCACTTCTGATATTCATAATCTCATAGTCAAGACGGTTCTTTTCTCTGATATGATGATTCTTCTCGGCACCGAATGTAAGATTAGCCATCTCGGCTTCAAGGTCCGCAGCCTGTTGAAGCAGCAAGCACTGCTCTTTGCAGGGTTCTCTGTTGTTTTTGGAAAGAAATTCATCTGCCTGTCTTTGAAGATTTCGGCATTCATGCTCTTTTCTCTTCAAACTTTCCAATAATCTGTTATCCATTTTTAAATTCCTCGCTATTTGCAATATCTGTTTTAATCCATTCTATCCATACTTGTAAAACTATCCAATGCCGATTCACCGTCCGAAGTTTTTCTATATGTTTCTCTCGGGTTCTCAATAATCGGTTTGCTGCCGCTCTTCTCTGCTTTTTCGCTAAATTCTTCAACAACGTCGTTTACATCGCTTACAGGAACCTTATAGATATCGCCCCATCTGACTGCTTCCAGAATTTTATCGGAATTCTTCAAATCCATTGCTTCATCCTTAACAAGCATATCAGAGGCAACCTCTTTGATTTCCGCCTGATCAAGAAGCTCATTAATCGGTTTACCGTAATAATGCTCCATAGCATGAACAGAAATATCACCGTTAATATCCAATTTAGCCTTTTGAATCCAAAAAGCCAATCTTGTCATCAAATCCGAACCGACAGAAAGGGCATTAATCGTCTTATACCCTTTTGTAAGATCGTGCATAATATCATGCCATTCACGCTCGGAACTGATATCGTCCAAACGATCTATTGCATCTTCAACAACAGCAAGTGCATATGCAGCATTCTTTGAACCTATTTCACATCTTTTTAGTTCTCTTTTCTTAATGCTGCTTTCACTTTTTTCTTCTTTGATATACTTATGCTCCTTGTTGAAATTAATCATTCTTTTGAGAAGCTTGTCACGCTGAATAAAAAGATTCTGCCTTGCTTCACGAACCTCCTGATTAAACTGACGTTCATCAAGTTTCTTGGAATACCACTCCTCTGTAGCAACCTTGTCACGTGCTATCTCACCACGCTTTACAAGGTCGGAGCGTGTGTCGCTTGTTTGGGACAAGGTTTCGGCAAGCTTTTCACTCTTAACTACTTTCTTTTCCTCTTTCTTAACTTTCCTCTTTGCTTTCCATTCGTCATCAAACAACATAAAATTATTTCCTCCTAAACTCTACTGCCGCAAACCGGAATTACATCAAGAAAGATTAATTGAATAATTCTTGTTCGTTCTCTTGCTGTACTTCCTGCTGAGTTTCCTGCTGAATCTCATCTTCTATCGCCTGTTGTTTTTCAATCTCTTCCTCCAAAGCCTTCTGCTTTAAGGCTGCCGCTCTCTTGTTTTCTGCTGTCTTCTTTGCTATCTCTCTTTGCAATGCGGCATTGTTCTCCTCAAGTTCATCGTAATACTCAAGTGCCTGCATAGCAGTTGCAACAGATTCACCGAGAGCCGGATTTTCGGCAGCTTCTTTCAAGAGCGACATTGTTCTCTCGTTAAGTGCATGATTTGCAACAGCCATATCATTGATACGATTGATATTATTAATACTCTTTTTATGGAGTTCCTGAATCCTCTTATGATGAGCATCATAATCAAAAATATCACCCTTGCGAACAAAAGCTTTCCGGCATTCGTCCATATATTCGTTATACCCCTGCATAAGGGTAGACATCGCAAGTGCCATACTTTCACATTCCATCTTACGCATATACACAACTGCCAATTCGCCTCGAACATCCAAGATAACTCTCAGATACTTTCTTGCATCATCTCCCGGAGGAAGTTCCTTCATCGCACGCTTAAATCCAAGACGGTCAATCTTTTGTCTTATATTGTCAGGCATATTAAGTCTGTCTTTATTCTTTTCTTTGTAAATGCCATATGTCTTGTTATAGCTTGCTTGCGTAATCTCGTAATCAGCAAGCTGATTGTAATATTCTGTTATCGTACTTATCAACTGTCTGCCTGTTTCATTAACAAAATCAATCTTTTCGGACATACGCTCTTTACGTTTGCGGGGATCTGATGTTCCTTCAAAACGATAACCAACCTCAATAACATATTTCAAAACAGTCAAACAAGCATCGGCTGTTTTTGCTCTGCCGTCTTCAAGTGCTTCACGAAGCTGAAGAATGTAATCTTCAAGAACAGCATTAAGCTTATCTGCATCCATATCAACCGCATCGATCGCACTTTTCTCGTAAAACAAATTGGAAATTTCCTCAATTGCTTTTACATAATCGTCAAGCAGACACTTATTATTCTTTTCATCATTTTCCTCTATCTCCTCGGCAATGATGTACATACCTTCTTCAAGCTTATAAAGTCCGTCTTCCGAATTGGAGTTGTTCTCCGGCTCGCTGTCTTTCGATTCGTTTGAAGAATCTTCCTTATCCTTTTTCTGTATACGACTGCCTTTCAATTCCTTTAACTTTTTCTCATTTTTGCGTGCCTGTTTCAGCATCTTATTGCCAATCTCGGGATCGTATCTAAGCTCATTCAGCATTTGATCAATCTTATCCTTAGTAACACGTGCATCGTTAAGACGCTTATTGGTTTCCCTTATCTCCTTAGCCTGCTGTGCCCTCTTTTGGGCTTCCTCCTCGGCTACCGCCGAAAGCGATGCCGGAACAGATTCCGCAGTCTGTGCTGCACTCTCTTTCTTCTTCTTCCTGCCAAACATATTGTTTATGCACTCCTTTTTTTATATTAATGAATTTTCGTTTTTTCAAAAAATTAAAAATTGTTCAATTATTAATTTTTGTTAGCAGTTTATGATTGTTTTTGTTTTCTTTCTGCTGCCAGCTTCTTCACTCTTTCTTCAAGCAAAGTATTTTCTTCTTGCAGGCGTTCAAAAAAATCAATTGCTTCCATCGCAATCCTAACCGATTCACCAATCTCCGGATTTTCGTCGCTTTCCTTTTGAATGTGACATTTCAGAAACCGGTGTTACAGCCTGTTCGGTACTATCTTTCTTCTTTCTGCCAAACATATTGTTTATGTACTCCTTATATAATATTACAACAAACGGTATTATTTTTCAGACCAAAGCTGTTACAAATTATAAAGCTATTCACTATAATATACTCGAAAGCGTTAAGATTTAGCACTTCTCTCTTAGACCGGCAATTCTCTACGCTGTTGCCTGTTTTGATTTTTACCAAAAGGGATTATTTTAAGAGTTGCTTTGATTTATAGTTTATTCGGTTTCGCTGAGGGAAGTTTATTTTCTACGATAATTTGTTCCGTCAGCGAGCGGGGCTCTGCCCCTGCATGGTGCAAGACCACTAGGAACCACTAGGAACACCTACCAATCAGTCTACGCCTAACGGCTTGACTTCTTGGGGTGTTCCGTCGCCCGCAAGCTTTGAAAAGCTTGACCAAACTTTAACAGGCTTCGCAACCGTACAGCTACAATTTTTTCAGATCAGTTATCGGATAAAGCAATATTTTTAAATACCAAGAAGTGAAATACTCTCTGTAAGATGATAATTGTTTTCATTTCCGACAGCGAACTCTATTGTAAATCCTTTGTCAAGATAAATACCCAATCCGCCGCAGTCAACAGGTTCACCCGAAGCCAGGTCAACCCTGCATTCTTTTCGGACATCACCCTTACAAATGCTGATATCAATAACGATACTGCGGTTTGCTTCAAAGCTTTCAAATTTGCTATCAATCCACAAAACCTCACCGTATGTAAGCGACAATGCATCTGCAAGCTTTATATATTCGGAAATAGGTTCGGTAATTCCTCCGCTGCCGTTAATGCTGTAGCGATAAGCTAAAATATCTATGGAGATATTTTTAAGCTTATTCGTTCTGTATTCCTCAATAATCGACTGCTTCTCCGGACTAATACCTCCCAAGGTTGGAAATCCGCAAACAGGACAGCTTGCTTTGCCGTTCTCTACTTCAAACATACAACATCTGCACTGCATTACCGGTTCACTCCTCTTTCAATCTGTGCTATAACCTGAATATACTCCGACTGAAGATTATTCATAATCGCTTCAACTTGACTTAGCTGTTCACGGAGAATTGACTTCTTTTGTTCAAACTCAAAATTCAAATCCATAAGTCTTTCAACAGGCGGATCTTGGTCAAACAGTTTAATGACACCCTCACGGTAAAGGTCAATAATAATCTTATATCTGTCGATAGCTTTCTGCTTTTCCTTATAATTTTCCGATGCAAAAAACTCCTGATATGCACCAAGACCTCGTTCGCATTCGGCTAAAGTATTGCTCATAAGAATCTTACGTTTCTTGTTCTCCTCGTCCTTTTCCCTCATAGTTCTGATTTGAGTTTCAAGGTCAACCACTTCCGCAGACAATCTGTTGAAGTCCTCCTCGGCATTTTCCTTATCTGCACCAAGCCGTACAATTTTCATCTCCAGCTCTTTTATTGTATCGTTAAGATGTGAAAGCTCATTGTTAAGTCCCTGAACTTTTGCACTCTTAGTTTCGCTTTCATATTCAAGCTGCTTCTTTTTAGCCTTGATATCAGCGGTAATCTCAGCTTCACTCTTGTTCATTGCGGCAATCTGCTCCTTGATTTGAACAAGATTGTTTGCAAGAACCTTGTATTCTTTTTCAAGCTGCTCTTTCTCTTGAATTGCTTTCTGCATCTCGGATTTCATATCGTTAAGCTTTTTATCGGCAATTTCTTTCTGAGTTGTCTTATCACTGAGTTCAAGCTCCGCATTGGCAATCTCTTCATGTATTTTGTCAATATCCGAGGTAAGAAGCTTTATCTGGAATGCCTTTGCTCCCTTTTCTTTTACCGTGTTCTGGTAAATCTTGTTAAGTTCGGGAATTCTTTCTTTCATAGCATTGTTCTCGGCTTCGATATCGGAAAGAGCTTTTTCTGTTGCCCAAAGCTCTTCTTTTATCTTTTCGGTTCTTAACTTCTCATTCTCGATATTGTTCCTAAAGCCGATAAGTTCCATTTCTTTCTGCTCGTTAGCCTGTGAAAGATTTTCCCTTTCTCTTTTGGCTTCACCGATATTCTCATGCAGCTTTTGGATATCAAGCTCAAGCTGTTCGTTTTTATGTTGAAGTTCATCAAGCTTTCGTGATTTATCATCACGTTCGGCAAGATTCGCCTTGATATGCCCCTCAACTACATTTGAATCCTCTTCAACCATTCGTATCTCGGCATCTGTTTCTTTAAGTTTCCTGTCGAGGTCGTCTTTTCTATTATTGAGTTCCGAAAGCTTATGTTTTGCACCCTCAATACTTTTACCGAATCCGAGAAGCTCAATTTCTTTCTGCTCGTTTACGTTGGAGAGATTTTCAAGCTCCTTTGCCAAATTTTCGATTTGTTCATCAAGAGTATGAATGTTACTCATAAGCTCTTCTTTTTCGTGATTAAGTTCGCCAAGCTTTTCAGCGTTGCTGTCACGTTTTGATTCGTCCTCTTCAATACAATTTTGAAGACTGTGAATATCCTCTTCAAGCTTTCTGATTTCGCCCTCTATATTTCCATGCTGCTTTGCAAGACAATCCTTTTGCTCGTTCAGTTCACCCATTCTGCGTTTTGCAGTTTCAATTCTCTCGCCAAATCCGAGAAGTTCAATTTCTTTCTGCTCGTTTACGTTGGAGAGATTTTCAAGCTCTTTCGCCAAATTTTCGATTTGTTCATCAAGAGTATGAATGTTACTCATAAGCTCTTCTTTTTCGTGATTAAGCTCGCCAAGCTTTTCGGCACTGCCGTCACGCTTTGATTCGTCCTCTTTAATCCAATTTTCAAGATTATGAATATCTTCTTCAAGCTTTCTGATTTCACCCTCTATATCGCCATGCTGCTTTGCAAGGAAATCTTTTTGCTCGTCAAGCTCGCCTACTCTGTGTTTTGCTGTTTCAATTCTTTCTCCGAAACCGATAAGCTCAATTTCTTTTTCCTCGTTTATTCTCTTGAGATTTTCAAGCTCTTTTCCGGATTTAAGAATTTCCTCGTCAAACTTACGATTATCATGGGCAAGCTGTTCTTTTCTGTGGTGAATTTCGGCGAGCTTTCTTGACTTATCGTCACGAGCCGCATCGGCAGCTTTAATCTCTTCACACAGCCTGTTGATATCCTCTTCTAGCTTTCTTATCTCTCCGTCAATATCACTGTGTTGTTTTGCAAGAACACCTTTCTGTTCACTGAGTTCGCACAGTCTGTGCTTTGCACCCTCAACTCTCTCTCTGAAAGCGTTAAGCTTAATTTCTTTCTGTTCGTTAAGCTTTGACAAATCATCAAACTCTTTATGAGATTTGCCGATATTTTCGTCTAAAATATGATTGTCACGTTCAAGCTGTTCTTTTTTGCCGTTAAGCTCGGCAAGGATTTTTGACGAATGTTCACTCTTGGCAGCTCTGTCTTTAATTATATCATTGATACAGTGAAGCTCACCCTCAATTCGTTTGATTTCTTCCTCTGTATCCTGCTGCTTTTTGACAGCTGCTGCTTTTGTATCGTTTAAAGCGTGAATCTTGCGTTCGAAATCAGAATTTATATTAGACAGTTCTTCTTTGGCATTTTTGAGGTTAAACTCAACATCTCCAAGCTCTGTTTTAGCTTTGGCTATATTAATATTAAGCTTATCAAATGTTTCCTTGTTAATTTTAATGCTGTTCAGAGTTTTTCTCAGAATACCTGCTCTTTCCTCCAGCTCTTCGGGATTAACCTTTGGCATATTGTCGATTTCTCTCTGCAAAAAATCAATCTCTCCCCGAAGTTTGCTGACACCTGCTTCCGCTGCAAGCTTCTTTTCACGAATATGCTCCAGCTCTCCCAGTTTTCTTTTCAAAGATTCGGCTTCTTCGTCTATCCTTGCGATTTCCTTTTCTTCCTCTTTTACGCTTTTAATCTTTCTTTCAAGCTCATTTCTCAAAATCGGAAGTTTTTCAAGTCTTCGCTTGGAAATTTCATGGGCTGCGTTCTCAATAGGAATACCTTTAAGAGTATTGACTACAGATATCCATTTTCCGACTGCTTCGCCGTTTACGTTAAGCTTTGCAATTTCGGTATTGGTTACGGCACGTGTATCGAGCAGCAAGTCCAGCATAATATTCATAACCTCATATATTCCGACATTATGAGGTGAAACGTTCAGCATCAATTCCAAATCGCCGTGTGTTTTCTCGAACTTCACTTCTAACCACCCTTACTTTAAAATAATAGTATTTTTGAAACTGTTCTTAAGTGTTGAAAGTTTTATAGATGTTACCGGAACATCTCCCGGACCGGGGTTATCCGAATCCATATTGTAATTGTATACGTGAACAGTTATCTTCTCCGCCGGGTCTATAGAAAATCCGACCACAACTATCGGGTTGTGACTTACGCAATTAAGCCTTGCGGCAAACTCTTCCTTTGGATGAACAGGAAAACCTTTGCTTTCGTCTTTATTGAAGTTAAGCAGGAAATTATCCAGCTGAACAAGAAGCATAGGAGCAACTCTGCCGTCATCATCTTTTGCAAAGTATATCTTATCGGGAATATACTCTTGACCGTAATTAATTGCATACTTCATAAATATCTCGTTGCTGTCGCCGAAATGAATGTACATTCCTATACCGAATTTAGCAACATTGCAAACCTCCATAACATTATCGGAGAGCAGTGCCGCACCGTGAGCAATGGCTTTTTCACGGTCTTCTTCCTTTTGAAGAACATTCTTAATATGAGCATTAAGACCGCCTATATTGAAATAATCGTAAATCTGTTCCTTTACAAGGTAAAAGTTGCAGAAGCCGCCGACAAGTGCAACGTGAATCATTCTTGTTTCGGGCAAATCTCTGACTGATTCGTCCAGAACCTTTTTTAATATCGGGTAAATAGTTTCAATGTATGCCTGACGCATTTGACCGAAATTAATTTCAACCTCTTCATTGTCATATCTTATAACGGTAAATTCTTCCTCAACAAGGTCTTCGGGGTTGGCTGCATAATCGCCGAATGTTTCATCGACAAATTGTTTATCGGAAACAAGCATATCTTCAAGAGATTTTACGGCAGTATCAAAGTCTGAGTTATATTCTATTTTATCGGGAGTAATACCAAAATGCTCGCACACAGCCTTTCTGATTACAGCTTCTTGATAAGCTATTCCCGCCTTGCCTATCTCCTTATCTTTATTTTCGCCTGCACCGCTTCGCATTTCAGGCTTTATCTGCATCTTTTCACCGATATGCTGAACGCTTACAAGTGCGGTATCGAGTGTACCTCCGCCGTAATCTACAATCAAAATTTCACCGTCAAAATCAGCACCCTGCTGTTTCTCGTAAGACCACACACAGAATGCGGCTGCATTTGTAGGTTCGCTGATTATTTTTATCTGTTCGATTTTATCACTCATTTTAAGACAGATATCTCTGAGCGTTCCTCTTGCGTCTACCGTTTCAAGGCTCTGAAACCAACATTCGGGAGCACCGAGAACAAGTGTACCTACTTTATCTTCATTAAGCTTTTCAAGCGTGTTATCAATAACGTGCCTTAAAAAAAGCTCGGTAATATGCTCGGGTGAATTTATATCTTCATAATTTCTTTCTTTGAGGTCAATGTCACCCATCTGCTGATTAAGGAGCATTTTAAAACCTCTGAAACCGATAATACCCGGTTTGCCGAGCTTATCCCTTGCCGACACTCCGAAAAAGTACTTTTTTTTACGCTTATCGTAAGCCACAACGGACGGATAATTGTATGTAAGGTGATTAGGCTGTACTGTAACAGGCATACCGTTTTCAAATACAGATACCATAGTATATGTACTTCCGAAATCTATTCCCAAATTAACCATTTAACTAATCTCCCATCAATATAATATATTTTTTCAATTCCTTTTGGTCGGCATGCTCCAGCTTGCTCGCCGTTGTGTCTGCAAAGCTGCACGCTTTTTCTGTGTCAAAAGGAATCTGACGAGAATTTTTCATACAGTATCTCAATGCTTCCATACCTTTGTTAAATCTTGCTTCACCAAGCAAATTGAAAAGATCGCTGTCGCACATACTTATTGCATCGGAATAACACATCCAAAAGAGAACATACAGCAAATACATAGAACCGTCGTCCCAGCTGTTCCACTCGCTTTTCTCTTCAAGCGAAGCGAAAAGACTGCTCAGGAGCTTTTTACTCTCTTCATCTTTGAATTTCACATGCGGAAGCTCTGCTTTGTTGTTTGCCGATTGATAAGACGGTTTACTGAACTGCCTTATCATAAACGAAACCTTTTTAACAGCCTCCTCGCCCAAAACGCTTTCATGTCCGGAAATAACTTTTTTGAATCTGATAAGCTGCTGGACAATCATCAATTCAATTTTCTCGGCTCTTCCGCCTGTTTCGTAAACTATATAAATCGGTTTATCCTCGCAAGCCCAGCGTTCGCAGAATGCTTTAACACTTTGAACATCGGAGCATTCTTCATCTATGATTTTTTCAATACAGAAGATGTACTCTTTCTGCTGTAAGATATCAGTAATCTCCTTAGTTTTGCGGAGTTCGTTAAACGGTAGATTAAGATTAATATGCTTTTCACGGAAATCGTCGTTTTCGTACCATGCCCAGATTACCGCCGCATACTGTTCCGGAACTCTCATAATCGGCAGTGACGGAGAGTGCATAAAAGTATATCTGACTGCTTTCAAAATATGCTCATACGGAAAGCTGTTCCATACAATCATTCTTTCTCCCAAAGCAAATTTCAGCTTATCGTAAATAAACACAAGCTTGGAGGTAGAATCCGATGTTCTTGCACTGAAAGCCTTTTCGATTTCGGGGAACATTTTTGCGTTAAAAAAAATACTCGTTCTTTCGCTCTGAACTCTGTGACTGTGATATTCAAGCGAAGAATTTTTGAAATACAAGTTGTTTTCCAAAGCTTTAACAGAGCTTGTAATCAAAATAATATTATATCCGCTTTGCAGGCTGATAAGCATTCTTACAATATCGGCATCTTCCGTAAGTTCTGTAAAAATATCAATCGGGATTACAACCGCAACTCCCTTTTTCTGCGACATAACTCCCAAGATTTTATTGAAGTAGCCCGTTAGGGTTTGAAAATTCGTTTCAACGTGTTCTATTCTGAAACCCTCTTCGTGATGAATTTCACCAATTCTGCTTTGAGTTTCGGGTTTCCCCTTTTTGCCGAATAGATTGTCAAACAAGCCCTTATTTTTCTTAACGGGTTCTACCACTACTTTGTCGAGTATTTCCGTACCGATACCGCCCATAAGGTCAAGGCGGTACTCTTTACCCATTTTATAGTGTTCTCTTCCCAAAAAGCATAGATAACGGTAATTTTTCTTTATTAGCTTATATCTTAAATAAGGCTCGAACCTCATTTTTATATATGAAGATGTATAATAATCATCGTCACGGTTAGCAAAGACAAAGTGAAAAAGTCCTTTTCCGGCATCAAACACAGTATCCCTCCTTGTTTAAAAAATTTGTAGCTGTACGGTTGGCGAAACTTGTTAAAGTTTGGTCAAGCTTTTCAAAGCTTGCGGGTCAAGGGCAGAGCCCTTGTCGCTGACGAAACAAATTATCGTAGAAAAATAAACTTCCCTCAGCGAATAAAAATAAAAGCATATACAAAAACGTATCTATCTGTACAAACCAACAAAGACAACAGCGTAGCGAATTGCCGGTCAAAGAAAGATAACCTACGATTTAATTTCAACCGTACAGGTAGAAAAATTTTATATTTTTCGTGTACCAGTATATATTGCGAAAATATTTTTGTTCGGTACAAGTTTATATGTATAGATTGTATAACATTTTTTGGTATTTGTCAATAGAATTCGACCAATAAATTTCTAATTAAGCATTATAATTTTGTTACTTTTTGAAACTTTAATAATATTACGGGAGGAGTTTCCAGTCTTGAACGTTGCATTGACCACGGTAATTATCTCCGACTGCGAGTAGTATTATATTGCTGTTTATCCTCTAACGCAGTTACTCTGTTTTTTATTTTAGATATTTGGATATCTTGCTTTGATTTTAAATCTGCTATAACGTCACTATAGCAATTCAACAAATTAACAAGACACACAAAAACGGTTATATCGATAAAACCCCTCTGTCCTGCGGACATCTCCCCTATAAGGGGCGACTTTGAT
>CADCHW010000014.1:0-2853 GCA_902801245.1 uncultured Ruminococcus sp. | reverse complement strand
TTGTCAATAGTATGTTTATTTTATTGGATTGCTATAGCCGATTCTTGCTCCTGCATAACTTCATAAACAACATTCTTGATAATCTCAGTAAGATTATTCAAAAACAAGCCGTCCGAAAAAACATCATACTCCACCTGTCCGGCAACAAGAGTTTTTCCGTCCTCCGTGATACCGTATGTACAATTATGCTTTGCAAACACATCTGAAATATTTTTCCAGTTAAGTACATCACATTGACCATATTCGTTGCTTCCTGCGGCAACAACACTGCCGTCAAGCCTTAATCCTGCAATATGACGCTTTCCGGCACGGAGCTTTTTCACTCCGTGCCATTCCGCCGGGTTCGGAGCGGAGGTATTCTCCGTACCCACAAATTCAACAGTACCATTTGATTTAAGCACCAATGCAAAATCCTCGCACGCACAAGCACAAGGCTTGATATTGAGGTGTTTTTCCAGTATTCGATTTTTCTCTTCGTCATTCAATCTGAAATATGTATATATTTGAACATTATTACTTTGCATACTATCTTTCCAATCAAATATAATCCTTTACAAATCTCACAATCAACTACTATAATTTGCCAAATCGCACTGACCAAACTCGTTATCTCCTACGGCAAGTATAGTTCCGTCCGACTTCATACCCACGGTGTACCAATTTCCTGCCGACAATGTAACAATATCGTTCCAATTGTCAACATCACAGCGACCGTCGCTGTTATAACCGATTGCGACAACAGTTCCGTCAAACTTCAAACCTATACTGTGCCAGCCTCCTGCCGATATCGCCGAAATATCTCTCCAATCGTCAACATTACACTGACCGTCTTCGTTTCTGCCCGTGGCAACAACAGTTCCGTCAAACTTCAAGCCGACTGTATGATAATGTCCTGCCGACACCGCAACTATGTCTGTCCAATCTTCAACATCACACTGACCGTCTTCGTTTCTGCCTGTGGCATATACAGTTCCGTCACGCTTTAAACCGACCGAGTGATAACGTCCTGCCGACACTGCCGTAACGTCCTGCCAATCTTCAACATCACATTGGTCGTCTTCATTTCTTCCGACTGCAACAACAGTGCCGTCATCATGCAATCCAACCGTATGATAATGACCTGCTGACACAGAAACAATGTTTTTCCAATCTTCAACATTGCACTGACCGTGTTCATTTGCTCCGACAGCAACAACCGTTCCGTCTATCATAAGCCCCACCGAATGACAATGACCTGCCGATATCGAAACAATATTTTCCCAGTCGCCAACATTGCATTGACCGTCATCGGTCTTTCCTGCTGCTATAACTGTCCCTTTTTCCTCAAATAATCTCAATGTGTGATAAGTGCCTGCCGACAGATAAACAACTTTCCACTTTGCAATTTCCGATTTGCGAATTTGATCCATAATATTGTTTTTCATAACAATAAACTCTTCTTTTTCATCTTTAAGAGAACGAATCTTATTTTGGGTTCGGTTTGTTTCCATGCGAAGATCTTGTATTTCCTTGGGAGTGATACCGCTGTCTATTTTATTTCCGTCAATAATCTTCTTATTACAGCTCTCCAACCGTTCTCTTAATTCGGCAATTCTGTCTTCCCTTTCCTTGATAAGAGAACAAACCGACTTAAGCGACTTTATGAGATTGGGATCAGGCTCTTGCTTAGGCGGTATGGGTTTGGAATCGGGAGCTGTAATGGGATTGGGAACAGGCTTCGGAATAGGTTCGGGTTTGGAATTATGGGCTGGTATAGGAGGTTCGGGGATACATTCAGGCGAAGCAAGCCGTTTCATTTCGTCATACATTTTGGTTATTTCCGCCAGCATAGACTGCATATTACCGTAAAGCTCCGTTATGTCGTGTTCTGTTTTTCGGTTGTTTGCTTCCTGCCGTTCAAGCAACTCATTAATTCTGCTTAAATCGGCTTTTTCAATTAGGCTGTTCAGCTTTTTTTCAAGTCTGTCATCCAATAATTTATCTTCAACCAAATCTCTGCCTATCTGCCCCATAATCAATGTATGGTTGTCTGCTGTAAGTCCTACGGTACAGTTGAAGTCTGCAAAAATATCAACAATATTTTTCCAATCGGATACATCACACTGATGAAATTCATTATCTCCGACTGCCACAACACTGCCGTCTAACTTCAAACCGACAATGTGACGCTTTCCGGAGCAAATCTTTTTTATCCCGTGCCACTCGGATAAATCTATTTTATCATGGTTTGCTTTGCCAACCAATTCAACCGTACCGTTAGGCTTCAGCATAAGCATAAAGTCATTGCACGAACACACCATAGGTTTAATATTTAAATATTTATACAGAAGTTGTCTTTTTTCCTCCTCGTTAAGCTTGGTTATTGTATAAAACTCTCTTTTTTCAATCGGCATATTATGATTCTCCGTTCTTCAAATATTAGTGATTGCGATTAAGTTTTTACAAACTTTCATACGTACTTTAAATATACATAGATTATTATAACACAATCAGACAAATTATACAATAGTAATTTTAAAATTTCTAAAAAACAGGCTAAAATCAGCTTTTTTGACGCTTGGTGTGAATAATATGTGTATCACGCAGAAAATGTATTGCTAATTTTACACAAGAAAACAGACGCCCTCAAAGAAACTTGGGATTGGTAAAGATTTGGCAAGAGTTACCGAATATTGCGGAAATAGATATTGCTGGGTTGTTACCAAAACTTGTGTAGTTAGAGCTATATTAAAAGAAATACTGACCAGACGAGGTCTATAGCAATCCAAATAGATAGACGGACAAAAGAAGGTGATTCCGCTGAGTGCAGGGCAAGGCGGAGGACGCAGGCATACTGTCGTATGTCAAGGACGA
>CADCHW010000013.1 GCA_902801245.1 uncultured Ruminococcus sp. | reverse complement strand
ATATGGATAATATTTAGGGGTGTTATTTTTAAAACTTTTGGCTTTGTTATCGGAAGAATCAAGGATATACTCCCTAATTGACGAACGTTACAGATTAAAATTATTCTATATTCTGAATCTGTTCTCTGATTTTTTCAAGCTCGGCTTTGATATCGACAACCTTATGAGCAAGCTCCGCATCTGTAACTTTTGACCCGATAGTGTTTGCCTCTCTGTTCATCTCCTGTACAATAAAATCAAGCTTTCTGCCGATTGAACCTCCGCTTGACATTATATCGTTCATCTGTGCAAAATGACTTCTCAAACGCACGGTTTCCTCGTCAACGGCAATTTTATCCGCAAATATTGCGGCTTCCATAGCAATTCTCTCTTCGTCAACAGTCGAGTTTTCGAGAAGCTCGTTAATACGTTCCGTAAGCTTTGCCTTGTACTCGACAACCGTCTGCGGTGAACGTTCTTCAATCTCGCCGACAATTTTAATTATTGTTTCGGCACGGCTGAGAACGTCCGCTTTCATTCGTTCGCCCTCGGCTTCACGCATTGCAATAAAATCATTGAGTGCGGAATCGACCACGGGAAGAACGTCGTTCCAGAGTTTCTCCTCGTCCTCGGCTTGCTTATGAACCGAGAAAATATCGCTGTAACGTGCAACACTCGACACCGTAATGTCATCGGGCAAGCCGTACTTTTCGGCAATCTCACGGAGAGCGTTTATGTAACCCGACGCAAGGCTGTGATTAACGGTAACTTCTGCGTCTTCGTTTTCCGCCGCACCAATCGTTACAAAAACATCAACCTTTCCTCGGCTGATTTTTGTCTGCAAATATTTTTTTAGCTTATCCTCCAAAAAATTATATCCTCGTGTAATTCTTGTGCCAACCTCAAAATAGCGGTGATTTACCGACTTCATCTCAACGGAAATTTCTCTTCCGTCAACTACGGCTTCACATCTGCCGTAGCCTGTCATACTTCTGACCATTTCGGGTACAGTCCTTTCGGTTTAAATTTTATTCGTACTCTTTTTTTACTGCTCTGTTCATTTGAATTTTTCTCCGCACGCAACTATACTATTTTATCATCTATATCATCATTATATTTTACCAGAAATCGTGATAAATTGCAACTTCTATGAGGTTTAATTTTAAAATTTTTAATAATTTATTTTTGAGTTTACAAATATGTGTATCATAAAGTCGGGAAATTGTGAACAAACTGTAAATCACAGCTTCAAATCAAAGAAAAAATTTTGTAATCCTTGAAATTTTTCCGATTATATGTTAGACTAAATAAGATAGTGTTGTATTTAAACAGCAGTTTTAAATTGAATATTAGGAAAGGAATGATTTGAATGTCGGGACATTCAAAATGGAGTACCATTAAGAACAAAAAGGCTAAGAACGACGGTGCAAGAGCTAAGATATTCACAAAAATCGGAAGAGAGCTTATCGTTGCAATTAAAGAGGGCGGCAGTGCAGACCCCAACGTAAACTCAAAGCTCAAAGACTGCATTGCAAAGGCTAAGGCTAACAACGTTCCCAACGACAACATCGAGCGTATTATCAAGAAAGCAGCAAGCGACGGCGACCAGTCGAAGTACGAAGCAATCACATATGAGGGTTACGGTCCGGGAGGAATTGCAGTTATCGTTGAAGCACTCACAGACAACCGCAACAGAACGGCAGGCGAAGTTCGCCACTACTTTGACAAGTTCGGCGGCAACCTCGGCACACAGGGCTGCGTATCGTTTATGTTTGAGAGAAAAGGCGTTCTTATCACGGAAAGCGAAGACCTTGATGAAGATACCGTTATGGAAGACGCACTTGAAAACGGTGCTTCCGACTTCAAGGTTGAGGACGGTGTATTTGAGATTTACACAGAACCAGAGGATTTCAGCACGGTGAACGATGCTCTCACGGCTAAGGGTTACACCTTTATCGAAGCCGAAATCGAAATGGTGCCGGGCAACTACACAAAGCTTGAGGACGAGGAGCAAATTACAAAAATGCAGCGTCTTCTTGACAATCTTGAGGACAACGACGACGTTCAGAACGTTTGGCACAACTGGGAATACGATGCCCCCGAAGAGGAAGACTGAGATTTTAATTCGTAATTATTATAGTCGTAAATTTATTTATCGGTAAATATAATTTATTATATTTAAAAATATTTATAAAGCTCGGTATATTTTACCGGGCTTTTGTTATAAAAAGCACCCCGATATAAAAATCGAGGTGCTAAATATTTTTATCTGTTATTAAAAATATCTCTGAAACCGTTTGTAAGTCCGTCTGCCCATTCGCTTACGGTATCACCAAAATTCTGTGCGGAGGACATATCAGAGTTATCTTGTTCATCAGTAGTATACGGATAATAATTGCCGTATTCGTCATAATATCCGTTGTAATCATTGTTGTTATAGTCATTGTAATTATCGTAATTATTATCCTCGGAATATGATGATTCTTCCTCGGAGGACATAAAGTTATCAATTGCACTTCCGATATTTTCGCCCCAGTCTCCGAACCAGCTGCTTGAGGTATCCTCTTCGGAGCTGCTTTCTTCACTTGAAGTTTCATCATCAAAAAATTCGCTTTCCTCTTCATCTTCGTTTTCCGATTGACTGTTTCTGTTGCCAAAGAAAAAGATTGATGAAGAAGTATCGTCTTCATCGTCATCATCTTGATAACTGAAAATACTTGTTGTATCGGGTATAAAATCATCGCCTTTATCGAACAATCCCAACATCGCTTTCGGCAATGTAAAAATTCCCGAAATGAAAAGCCATATCACAACCGCAATAATTGCAAGAATAAGGAAAATCAAAATCCCGTTCAAAATCTTATTTGCTGAACTCCCCGGCTGCTTTTGTTTTCTGGGTTTAGGAGTTGACGGAGCTTTCGGAGTATGCTGTTTCGCTTCTTTTTCGACGGAAATATTGTCAAATCCGTCACCCATTAAGCCGTTAAGGAAATCCTCGGGATTTCGGGTTCTCTTCTCGTAATCTACCTTAAGAGCCTTGAACATCGCTTTTTCCGCACCCTGAGTAATCGGAACGCCGAGCTTTGAAAGCGAGGTCAATGTATCGCTTGTATTTCGTTTGATTGCCGAGGGAACTGTAATACCCGTGAGCATTTTGTACATAGTTGCGGCGGCTGCATAAACGTCCGTCCAAGGACCCTGCTCCATATTCATATAATACATTTCAAGGGCACTGTAGCCCGCACGGAGTTTGCCCGAATCACGCTGAGTATACACATTCTTGTTGAAATCGGAAAGGTTGTAATCAAGCAAAAAAATGTCACTGTTTTGTGTGACAATGATATTATCGGGACAGATATCGCCGTGAATAATTCCAACCTTGTTAAGCTGCCGCAAACCCTGCAAAACACCTGTGATAATCGTAATTGTAGCGTGATAGGAAAGTTTACCCTTACGCTTGATAATCGAACTCAAAGCCTCTCCGTGGACAAGTTCCGTCACAACATATGAAGTATTATTTTGTTTAAAACTTTCAATCATTGTCGGAACACATTCAACATCATTTGTGCTTAATTTATTGCTGTCGTCAATAAAAGAGTCAAGACCGATTGAAAATGTAACTTCCGCTTCTTCCGAAAGCGGTTCGACCTCTCTTCCGTTCTGAGAGCGTGTAACAAGATATGACGGCATATACTCCTTTACTACAACATTTCTTTGAGTAAAGCTGTCAAAGCATTCGTATGCAACACCAAATGCACCGAATCCGATTACACTCATTACGGAATATCTTTTGTTTAAGCGTTCTCCGCTTTTAAGATAAAACGAACCCGAATAATTTGAAGCTGCATATACATTTTTTTCCGATTTATTTTTTTTGTTAATCTGAGCATCACTTACCGCATCAAATTCCTGTGTGGTTTGATTACTCTTTGCACCAGCCTTGGAACGTGGCTTATATCCGCAATACGGACATTCGGACAAGTCCTTTTCGTATGTTTTACGACAATTTAAGCATCTTTTCATTCAAAGGCTCCTTTCAACAAATCCATAAAAATTCACATTTCTTTCCATTCTATATTATTCAACATACTGCACTATAACTACAGTAGCGTTATCCTGTGTTTCAATGTTTTTGTCTTTAACGGCATTTGTAATTTCTTTACAGCATTGAAACATATCATCTATATTTTCTTTTATAATCTCTTTCAATTCTTCTTCACTAAGCGAATCGGTAATACCGTCCGTACACAAAACCAACATATCGCCGTTCCTCAAATAATACGGTTTCGGATTAATGTCACGATAAGACACACCGCCCATACCCAGATAACTTACCAGAGCATTTTGTTGAGGGTCTTGTTCGGCTTGATGTTTAGTTATTTCGCCGTTTAAAACGAGCCTGTTCAAATATGTTTTATAATTATGTTCACTGGTGATTTTTTTCAGCATATTACCCCGAAACAAAAAAATCGAGCTGTCACCGACACTTGCCCAATAAAGCCGTTTATTTTCAATTATAACGGAAACGAGAGTTGTACCCGAACCACGGTCGGTTTCCAAATCTTCCCAATGGTTTATTTCGTAGTCGATGTATTCGAGCATCTGAGAATAGAAATGCGGAATGTCAACCTTTTTTGTAGGCAGCTTGTCAACCGCAAGCTTCATCATTGAAACAGCCGTAAGGCTTGCTCTGTCGCCTGCTTCAAGACCGCCCATGCCGTCACACACAACACCAAAAGAGCGAGTAAGCTTAAACGGAGAAAGCGGAGTTGATTCAGTCACAAAATAACTATCCTGCTGCTCCTTTCTGCTGCCCAGTATGCTATCCGATGCCGTAATAATATAAGGAACTTTTTTGGACAATCTCAGATACGGAATTTCATCTTTAATCTTACTGACGGAATGAAGCTCCAGAGATTTTGCAAATCTTGTATTAAATTTTATGCTGAATTTTAAATTACGTTTATTTTCGGACTTGGAAATTCTGACTCTGTTTTGATGATAGTCCTTTTTCTTTTGTCTTTTTTTAAACATATACAATACACCTTATATATTTTACCAACAAATAACTACCCTAACAATTAACCATCAGTAAAATTTCTATGAATTATTTTTTAAACACGTGAAGATAGTTTATTATAACCATTAATTTACGAACCCGACCGATAATTTTATTTTTAATACGTACCAAAAACTTTTTTCAATCATTCTGTTTTTGAAACAGTCTGTTTACATAACCGAAATTTTTATATCCTATACACACAATTATTCTTTGTTAGATAATTTCCACATATCAAAAATAATTACGCATTATTTACAGTAGACTATTTCGTGAGCTGTTTTCTTTGCACGGTAAAGAGCCTTATCCGCCATTCTGTACAAATCCTCAAAGCTTGAACCGTTATTCGGAGCAATCGCCGCTCCGCAGCACGATGTCAGGGTCAGCTTTGTAGGTTTATCAGGAAACTCTGTAATACCGAATTTTTTCAGCCTTGTATTTATCGCCTTTTTGTTACACTCACCGGAGATAAATACAAGAAATTCATCTCCGCCCAGTCTGCCGACCAGCTCTTTATCAAAAGCCTTGCTCAACCGCACCGAGTAACGTTTGATAAGATTATCGCCCTCGATATGCCCGAAAGTATCATTGACAGTTTTAAAACCGTTTACGTCAAAAATAAGAAGTGTACCTCTCGGCTCGCTTTTCAGCAAATTTTCCATATCCTCGATAAAAGCACGTCTTGAAAGCGTACCCGTCATAAAGTCAAATCGAAGTTCCTTTTCAAGAAGAGATATGCTTTTTTCGTAAGCTTTTTTTTGCTTTATCAATTTCACAAGAAGAAAAAATGTGAAAAAACAAAATACTGCTGCCAAAACCGTTACGAGAATAAATTCTATATTTTGAATATTCAACACATTCACCCTCTCTGTTTTCTGTAAGAGTTGTTGACCTATATTATATCACAAAATCACAAAACTGTAAATAGTTGTAACGGCTCAAAAACAGTTTCTTTATCATAATTAATAAAATGTACATAAACTATTCTCGAAAAATATAAAATCTTGTGTTAAAATTTTCCTAAACTATTACAGATAGTTTTATATTTAATTACATTTAGGAAAGGAAAATGTTTATTATGAACAGAGTTTACGAATTTTTGAAAAATTCCGGCACTTACTATCTTGCGACAATTGACGGTGACCAACCAAGAGTTCGTCCGTTCGGAACTGTGGATATTTTCGAGGATAAGCTTTACATTCAAACAGGCAAGTCCAAAGACGTTTCAAAGCAAATCCGAGATAACCCCAATGTAGAGATTTGTGCTTTCAATGGTGAAAAGTGGATTAGGGTGAGCGGCACTTTAATAAGAGATGACAGACGTGAAGCAAAGGCACATATGCTCGAAAATTATCCCGAACTACAGGCTATGTATTCTCCCGATGATGATAACACCGAGGTACTTTATTTTTCAAGCGGAACTGCCGTTATTTCATCATTCACCGAAGAGCCTATTGTTATAAATTTTTGAAATCATAAAAATCAATTTTTATAAATTAAAGCAAAAGCGGTCGGACATTAATTGTCAACCGCTTTATTTTCATATATATTTTATTTTTATAATAGTTAAGATTTACCGCTTCTTTCTTATACCGGCAATTCGCTACGCTGTTGCCTTTGTTGGTTTGTACAGATAGATACATTTTTGTATATGCTTTTATTTTTATTTTTATTTTCTAAGCATAGTTTGTTTAGTTTCGCTGAGGGTAGTTTATTTTTCTTTGAAAGTTGGCTTCGTCAGCGACAAGGGCTCTGCCCTTGACCCGCAAGCTTTGAAAAGCTTGACCAAACTTTAAAATGGTAAATCTTTTAGCTTTCTAGTATAATATCCGCAAGCTCTATCAGTTTATTAAGTCTGTGATTAAGACCCGATTTGCTTATCGGATTTTCAAAATATGTACAGAGTTCTTTCAACGATACTAGCGGATACTCCTTACGGATTCTCGCAACCTCCTGAAGCTCCTCGCTGAGTGTGTTCAGCTTTCCGCTTTCGGAGAGAACGTTAATAGCCTTAACCTGCTTTGCCGCCGCAGACAGCATTCTGTCCGTATTGGCAAGCTGTGAGTTAATCTGACGATTTCGGGCATTTTCGGCATTTTTAAGTATCTTAACCTGCATAACATTCATACTTGCATTGCCTGCACCCATAAGCGTTAAAAAATCGGAGATATCTTCGCTGTCCTTTATGTAAACAACATATGAGCCACGGCGGCTGACAGTCTTAGGTATAATCGCACGACCGCCTACAAATTCGCTAGCTTCGTATATCAATTTGCACAAATCATCTGATAAATTTTTATGTGCAACGTTAAATTCAAGGTGATACTCAGACTCCGGTGATGTAATATTTCCGCACGTCAAAAAAGCTCCTCTCAAAAATGCAGCCGCACATATTTCAAATTCAATATTTGCACGGTTAATTCTCAATGGAACCTGGTTATTATCATGCCCAAAATATTCAAAAATCCTTTTACAGTCACTGCTGTTCGGAACACTAACTTTATACAAAGACGCTTCGTTTTTGCGAGCCGACAATGACTTCTGAATCTCGACAACCGAATCTGTGCAAACAGTAATTATATCGGCAAAACGTCGTGCCGCTTCACTGCTTTCCGTTTTAAAATATATTTCTTCACTTGAAAACTTTTTACAGAAAAGCACTGTTCCGTAAGCTTCGGCTTTTATCATTTCGTCAAGTTTAAGCTGAACCTTGCACAGCTCCTTTTTTGTATCTGATGAAAAAGACACTTTGACACCTCTTTAAGCCTTGCCTACGTCACGATGATGAACACTGACCTTATGCTTATTCTCAATCAAATGATTGTAAAGCTCCTGAGTTAATGCAACAGAACGATGCTTTCCGCCCGTACAGCCGATTGCAATAACAAGCTGGCTCTTGCCCTCATCTGCATAAAGCGGCAGCGAATAATCTATGTAATCTATAATTCTGCGTAAAACACCCTGTGTTTGTTCCCACTTCATAACATATTCTTTAACAGGATTATCAAGACCGTTTTTGTATTTCAAATCCTCAATATAGAACGGGTTCGGCAGACAGCGAACATCAAACATCAAATCCGCCTCCGTGGGAACTCCGTACTTAAAGCCGAACGACATACAAGTAACCGCAAGTGCGGAGATATCGTTATCAAGAAACAATGTTGAAATACGCTCTTTGAGCTGACTTGTGGAAAGATAAGAACTGTCGATAAGATAGTCGGCTGTTGCCTTTAATTTCATCAGCAATTCTCTTTCTAGGTTCACGGCTTCGTTAATCGTATAAATTGTTGTATCGGGACAAAGAGGGTGCTTTCTTCTTGTAGCACGAAATCTTCTCACCAAGACATCATTGTTTGCATCAAGAAAAAGTATCTTAAACTGATAATTCTCTTTTTTCAGTTTAGCCGCAGCCGCCGAAAACTCCTCATAAAAATTTCCGACACGGATATCGAGAACTACCGCAACACGCTTCATTCTCTCGTCTGTTGACTTGTCGCAAAGCTCGTAAAAGGTTGACAGCAATGCAGGCGGAATATTATCCACGCAGTAAAATCCGATATCCTCCATTGCGTGGAGTGCCGAAGTTTTTCCTGCTCCAGAAATACCGCTGACAATTATAAATTCCATAGTTTCGCCTTCTTTTTTATCAATATTCCCTATTAATTATTTTCATCAATATATACTATACAAAACAACTCACCGACAAATGAACTCGGGCAGATTTCTTATCCACTCTTCAAAATCATTACAGTAAAGTTCAAACTTTTGCCTATCGTGATAAAAATACCAAACATTTTCATTATCGGAATGAACACAAAAATAATCACCGTTACCTATCCCGTAAAATGGTATCATATTTTTATCCCATTCACTGTATTTCATTTCAAAATCATAAATATTTTTGATTATATCATTACCGTTACTGTTATTATCGATTACATTATATATTTCACCCGGAAACGACCACACGGACATAAGATTTATAAACTTAACAAAATCACTGTCAAATTCGGTATAAAAATACTCTCTCAAATTCTTCCAATCATTGGTTGTCGGAATATTGAACTCTTCATCATACTTTTCGGAAAATTTTGACAAGATATTTTCGATTTCCTGAGAGGTCATAAATTCTCAAATCCTCTTGATTTCACATTCAAGCAGAACTCCCTTTTTCTCGAAAACGGTATCTTGAATGTGCTTTATAAGACCGCAAACGTCCTCACAGGCAGCACCGCCCTTATTGATAATAAATCCTGCGTGCTTTTCACTCACCTGAGCACCGCCGATTTGACAGCCTTTCAAGCCGCACTCCTCGATAAGTCCACCTGCATAATACCCCTCGGGACGTTTGAAAACACTTCCCGCACTCGGATATTCAAGCGGCTGTTTATCCTTGCGTCTGCCCATAAAGTCGTCCATTCGACCTCTGATAGCTTCATAGCTGTCGGGTTTAAGCTTAACCGTAATACTTGTAATTATGTAATTATTTTCGGAATAAACGCTGTGCCTGTAGGAAAGGTTCATCTCCTCGGCTGTGAAAGTTCCGAGAGTACCGTCGGGAGCAATATATGCCGAAGCTTCGAGAACATCTTTCATTTCACCGCCGTAAGCACCTGCGTTCATAAACGCCGCACCGCCGACAGACCCCGGTATACCCCACGCAAATTCAAGACCGCTGAGATTATGGTCGAGGGCAAATTTACAAAGCTTTGCAAGAGTAGTACCCGTGCCGCATTTTATTGTATTTTCATCTACAATGGAAATCTGTTTGAAGTCGCCGTCAAGCTTAAACACTATACCGTAAAAGCCGTTGTCGTTAATAAGCAGATTGGAGCCGTTGCCGATAACAAAGTTAGGAACATTGAACTCCGTACACTTTGCGATAAGCTCCGCCATATCGTTGACATTTTCAACAAAAATCAATGCCGCTGCATTTCCTCCGATTTTAAAGGTAGTGTATTTACTTAAAGATTCCTGCTCCAGAACCTTACATTTTTTTCCTAAAGCTAAAGTAATAATCTTGCTGATATTTTCGTTTATATCCATATTGCCTCCGTTTGTTCTCTCGGGGTATTGTATGTATTATAGCAAACCAAACAAATATCCGAACAAGTTCAGTGTTCCGCTGAGCACATGGCTGCGTTGTCGTCCTTGACATACGACAGTATGCCTGCGTCCTCCGCCTTGCCCTGCACTCAGCGGATTCACCTCCTTTTGTCCGTCTATTTATTTGGATTGCTATAAATATCCCTTAAAGGTATATTATGTTCGGTTAAATATTTTTCAAAGCGTTCCACCGAAGAATTAACCACAAGCTCTTCGGGGAAATCTATCTCTTCGAGCATTTGAAGAGAGCCGTCAAATCTGCCCATTTCAGTCATAAAATGTGCGTCTGTATTCACAATAATCGGAGCACCGACTTTCTTACAGATTTGAGCAATTTTAATGCAGTTCGGCACTGAACCTTTTTTTCTCTTAAAAGCAGAATCGTTAATCTCAATCAGCTTACCCTTTTCGGCAAGAACCGGTATAACTTTTTCGTAATCAAAAGCATATTCGAGAGTACCGCAGTGTCCTATAACATTGATGTGAGGATTTTCGGCAGCATTCAGATACAACTGAGTACACGTTTCAACAGTAGGCTTAATAACACTTGTATCAAGCGTAGGGTTGTGAAGAGAAGCCACAATCCATTCAAGACAGTTAAGAGTACCCTCGTCAATGTCAAGATTACCTTCAAAATCCGCAATATTAGCCTCTGCCCCTTTCAGCACACGAACACCTAAATACGTTGACGGAATCGCACACAAATTGTTAAAATACCACTCACGAGGTGAACCCGGCATATTCGGACCGTGGTCGGTAATTCCTATCGCATAAAGTCCGAGTGCTGCCGCTTCCTCAACCATTTCCTTTACAGTGCCGTAAGCGTGAGTTGAGGCGATAGTATGGGTGTGAGTATCGGCAATAAGTTTCATTGCAAATCACTCCCAACCGATATTTGTCTTTCCGCTCTTCTCGTCAACATCGTAGGACATACCCAGATTTGAAAGCAGCTCTTTAGCGGCATTGTAACCCATTTTCTTCTGTCTGTTATTCATAGCCGCAGCCTCGATAATAACGGCGAGATTTCGACCGGGCTTCACGGGAATGGTTATCGTCGGAACTTTATTTCCCAGAATTTCCATAAACTCCGTATCCATACCCATTCTGTCGTACACTTTATTGTTATCCCAAAGCTCAAGATTAATAACCATATCGATTTTCTCGGTCATCTTTACAGCACCCATACCGTAAAGTCGGCGAGCATTGACAATTCCGATACCACGAAGCTCAATAAAGTGACGAATGTTTGCAGGTGAAGAACCTACCAAAGTTTTTGCTGAAACACGTCTTATTTCAACTGCATCATCAGCTATAAGACGATGACCTCTCTTGATAAGCTCAACTGCCGTTTCACTCTTACCAATTCCGCTGTCGCCCATAAGGAGAAGACCCTCACCGTAAACCTCCACCAACACACCGTGACGTGTAACTCTCGGAGCAAGTTCAACGTTTAGGAACGATACGAGCGATGCGGTAAGCTCGGAAGTCGGCTCTTGCGAAACAAGAACAGCCACACCGTACTTCGCAGCAACCGTTTTTATCTCCTCCGACGGCTGAAGACCACGGCAGAAAATCATTGCAGGCGGTGCAAGTGAAAGAAATCTGTCAAGAGATTCTATTTTTTCCTCCGAAGACATTCTGTCGAAGAAATAATACTCTTTCTTTCCGATTATCAAAATTCTGTTCTTATCAAAATAATCAAGATAACCCGTAAACTCAAGACCGGGTCTGTTGTAATCGGGAACACTCACGGGCAAATCGTTGGGATCTTTCGGAGTGTAAATAATTTCAAGGGAAAAATCTTTAATTATCTTACCAAGTGAAACTGTAAAACCCATAATTCATTACCTACCCCTTTTATAATTTATAATGTTAGATGTTTAGACCGATAAAATTCAAAAAATTTGCAGCTGTACGGTTGCAAAACCTGTGAAAGTTTGGTCAAGCTTTTCAAAGCTTGCGAGTCAAGGGCAGAGCCCTTGTCGCTGACGGAACAAATTAGCGTAGAAAAATAAACTACCCTCAGCGAAACTAAACAAAATATTCTTAGAAAACATAAATAGCACTCCGCAAAAAATAAAAACTTTACGCTCAAACCAAAACAGGCAACAGCGTAGCGAATTGCCGATCCAAGAAAGATAACCTACGATTTGATTTCAACCGTACAAATATAAAAATTTTATACACAGATATATTATACTATAAACGAAAAAATTTTTAAAGGGGTAATTTGGATAATAGAGTTACAGTTTTTTGTGCATATTTTACAAACACTAAATATACTTACTTTGCTTTTCTCTTCTGAATTTTCGCCGTTACGCCAGCAGCAGCACCCGACGGAACAACCTTAGATACAGCAGCTGCAAGCTTTATTGATAATCCCGGAACAATAACGGTTTTTCCCTTAATTAAATTAATTACAGCATATTTTGCCACATACTTACTTGTAAGAGGTCTTACGGAGAAATGCACTCCTGCGACCCTATTAAACTCCGTATCAACCGGACCCGGGCAAAGTGCGGAAACGGTAACGTTCGAGTTCTCTTCTTTCAGCTCGTAAGCCGCCGACTCGGTAAGCCTGAGTACATAAGCCTTGCTTGCATAGTAAGCCGCCATATAAGGACCGGGAGCAAAAGCCGCCGCCGAAGCGACATTCAAAATTTTGCCGCTGTTTCTTGCTTTGAAATCCTTAAGAAACAGCTTGAACAGAACGTGCATAGTCTCAATGTTCAGCCTTATCATTTCAACCTCTCTGTCCTCACTTGTTTCGGTGAAGCTTCCCCACACTCCGAAGCCTGCATTGTTAATCAGAATGTCAATGTTTTCGTCTTTGGTGAGTTCGTAAAGCTCTTTTGCTTTTTCTGCGTTTCCTATATCCATAGAAATGATTTTCGGAGTACCGTTAAGGCAGTTTGCGAGGGCTTTCAGCCTGTCCTCACGTCTTGCTACCAAAATAAGCTCACAGCCTAAAGAATCAAAATATCTTGCGATATCTCTTCCTATACCCGAGCTTGCACCGGTGATTAAAACTTTCCTTGGCATATTTATCCTCCTGTTTTTATATTGTATATAATTTCCAAAAATGATTAAGTTTATTTTACCACAATATCCGAAAATATGCAATAATATAATAAGTAATTGTGATAGTCGGAATTTCGATGTTTAATTGCAAACCGTAAGATTTCCCACCTATTCTTTTTACTGTTCACTATTTCAGTTGGTATATCCTATTATTCGCTCATACTCTCCCAAAACGCAGCGGCATTATCAACCCAGCCTTCGGCAACCGTACCCTCACCAATTCCGAATCCGTGAGGTAAACCGTCAAAGACTTCAACCTCCGCCGCTGTGCCGTTTTCCTTTATAGCGTTGATTTTATTCACCGTTTCGGTATAATCTAAAACAGTATCGGCAGTACCCACGCAGGCATATGTCGGAGCTTCGTCACCTGAAAGCGGAAATCCGCTGACACCCATATACTGCATAATCACCGCCGAGGGTTTTGGATACTCCCCTGCTCCAAACTGTGCCGTACCGTAAGCACCAACCCATTCAACAATTGTCGCACCGGCAGAACCGCCCCAAAGAGAATAATTATCCGCACTGATATCAAGCTCACCCGAATGCTCGTGAATAAATGCAACTGCCCTTGACAAATCCTGACAGCCTGTTTCGGCAGACGGGCGGTAAATTATCGCAAACGCATTATAACCTTTCTTTGAAAGCTCCAATGCAAGCGGAAAGCTGTCGTGCATAGCTCCCACATATTCAAAGCCGCCGCCTGCGGTGGTTATTGCTGTTTTCTCGCCGGGATTACCCTTAAAGAAGAAAAGTCCGGTATTAGCCTTTTGGGGGTCTTCCTGTTTCTCTTTGTCCGTGTAGATATCATAGAAAATAACTTCGCCGTTCTCTGCCTTAGATTTCATATAATTGACAATTTCAACCGTTTTATCGGGATTGATACAATTGTACCACTTCAAAAGTTCGTCAACATTTTCAAGCGTCAAATTCTCGTCAATTGTAACGTCCGCAGGGAAAATCAACCGACCGTAGCCGTCAAATACAGGGTCGTTTATAACGTCCCAAACTTTAGTGTTTTTTGTAAACTCTCCGTTTTCCAAAGTACTCACCTCTTCGACTGTTTTGTTTTCGGTAATATTTTCTGTAGTATCAGTTTCATTTCCGCAAGCTGCAAGGAAAATAAGCAGCATTGAAAACAGAACCGTTGTAATCAATTTTTTCATAACATCACCCAAATGTTCCTTAATACTCATCTAAATAATATGATACCATTTAAACACATATTCGTCAAGGCGGGAAACGGCGGACAACGTCCGCAGGAGATACTCATACAAAGTTTTATTATTGACAAAAGTTTTCGCCTGCGACATAAATACTAGATAAAGTTAATTTATTACTACGGGTTTATTTTTTACTCTGTAATATTTGCACAAAAATTCAAACTATCAATTAACCCACGTTAAGATTCTCCAAACTTTCGTCTGCTATAATTACGCATTATAATTGTTGACATAAAATCTCAAAAGATGTATAATTAATATGAACAAATTTTAAAATTAATGTATCAACCTATCGTTAAATGCAGAATTAACGTTTCAAGAAAATTCTTTTATATTTCTTAAACGGAAAAATTCAAATAATATTTTGATACATAATGCTAAAAACACTCAAGAAAGAGGTAAAACCAATGAACAACAAACACAAAGTTATTACGAAAATCTTTGCCGTTGTACTCACTGCCGTGTGCATTTTATCCTGCTCTGCAAATGCAAATGCGGATACAACGGTCGCAACACCGTCAACACCCGAGCCGGCTGAAATTCAGCTCGGAGATGTAAACCACGACGGCAGAGTGGATTCTTATGATGCACTTTTAACCTTAAGACAATCAGTCGGATTCAATGAAATTGAAAAAGATTATCTTAACTATGCCGATTTTGACGGCGACAACAGAATAACAAGCTCCGACGCACTTTTGATATTAAGAAAGTCGGTAGGCTTGGACGGTTCGTTTATTAAATGCACAGAGATTTTAAACGTAAGCTGCGGTGACAGACTTAACGTCCTTAATTTTCACGCACAGATTGTTCCCGAAGAAAAAAATACAGGTGTGACATTCACCTACACCCCCGGTGATTCAATCTCGACCGACGGCTCGGGCTGCAAGGTTCTTGAAACCACCAACACGGGAAAAATCAAAGCTTTCCACCCCGGAAAAGGCACTGTATATATTACATCGTCAAACGGTTTGACAGCTTCGTGTAAAGTTAATGTTTCCGACGATACAACTCATCAGACCGTTACCGTAGGAAACAATACATTATCGGTAACAAAACATATGATGCTTAATAATGAAGCTTATGACGAAACAGACGATTTTACTCAGCTAAAAGGCATTGTTGTTCATTCAACGGCAACACCCGGTGCAAAAGCCGATGTCTGGTACAGAGCGTGGAATAAGCCGGGTACGGACGCTGCCGTTCACTCTTTCCTTGATGACGAGGGAGTTTACCAATATCTTCCCCTTGAACAGACAGCTTGGCATGCAGGTCAGCCTGCAAACAAATATTATCTTGATTTTGAGATTTGCGAACCGTCAGGATTTTACTATTCGGGCAATCAACTAATGGATTATAATGTTAATGACCAGCAGGAATATTTTAATAAAATATGGAAGAATGCTACCGTTTACACGGCTTACCTCTGTAAAACCTATGGTTTGACCGAATCCGACGTTATAAGCCATGCAGAAGCCGCAAAGCTCGGTATCGGAACAAACCACGGCGACCCCGACCACTGGTTTATACTTCACAACAAAACAATGGACGATTTCAGAAAAGATGTGAGAGAACTTCTCAAAAACAACAATATCTCTATTACCGAACCGAGGATTATTAAATCCGCTCCGAATGCTTCGGGTTCTGCCGATTTCTTTGCAGAAAATCCCGATGTAACACCTTTTGATATGTTCAAGGTTTGGGGCAATGAAAGTCTTAGATATTAATTTAGAAAATAAATAAATTACTATTAAAAAGCCGGTGAGATAAATTTCACCGACTTTTTTAATCAATATAATTGGAAATCATTGTTAAATTTTCGACCAAATTTAACATAGAAAAATCACTGCTTTTTTATCAAAAAACTGTGTAATATACAAGATTTTGATATCTATTTTTGAACATTTATTGTATTTCTTATCAAAAATTTTGTTTTTCTTAGACGATTTTCACAAAAACATATCTGTTATTTTATAGTATAATGTACTTGAAATTTTTCTCTTTAAATTATATAATATTTATAATCTAATGTGTGATGAGTATTATAGCCAAAACAAGTTTAGGAGATGTATCAATGCGAGTGCGTAAACAGACTTTGGGGAATCGCAACATTGTTGGTTCAAGGGTAGAAGAAATCAGAAAAAGAAAAGGCATAAAACAAAAAGAATTATTGGCACAGCTCCAAGTTCGTGGTGTAGATATGAATGCTTCGGGACTTTCAAAACTGGAGGGTCAAATCAGGTATGTTACAGATATTGAGCTTTTGGCACTTGCCGACATTCTTGAAGTTTCGCTTGATTATTTAGTGGGCAGAATTGACGAAGAAGATAAATAAAATTCTTTAGCAGACCGTATAAAGCGGTCTGTATTTTGTTATCTGAATTTCCACGGAGAAATTTTATCACCTTTAACCATAAAGCTGTTCTCTGCTGCTTCTGCAAGCGGAGTATCACAATAAGCGTCGGAATAAAATTCATCTATCTTAGCATTACCGAACTTTTCTCTGAAACGCCTAACTTTCTCCTTACCGTGACAGTTTATACCTGTATACTTGCCTGTTTTGGGGTCAACAACAGATGCCATAAGATAATTTATCCCGACCTCCCTGCAAATGGGTTCAAGCAGAAATTCCGGAGATGCCGAAATTATAACATCGTCCTGCTGCATTTGAGCCAGATAAAACGGCTTAATCTTTTGCTTATGAGTTTCCCAAAAATCGGGTAAGTCCTTTTCAATATCAACTTCATGAAGAAATTCATACATTACTTCTTTAAATTGTGTTTTTGTATTAATTCTTAGAAGATACTTGATAAAAGCAAGCATAGTTTTAGGAAAATGCTTTGCAACACTTGGGTGACGTTTTAAACAGAATACATAAAAATCCGAGGTACTGTCGTTATAATATATTGTTTTATCAAAATCATAAACATTCATTATAAAAATCCTCTTAACTTTCCTTTTACTTATATTTTACATTCTACAGCTTGGATTATTATTCTTTTTTGGAATAATAATTAATTTTATCAAAAAATTCTCCGCACAGCATAACACCATACGGAGAATCCAAAAATCAATTTAAAAAAGATTTATCTAAGAAATTACTTCTTTACGTTGAAAGCCTTAAGTCCCGGATAAACAGCGTTTTCGCCAAGCTGCTCTTCGATTCTGAGGAGCTGGTTGTACTTTGCAACACGCTCGGAACGGCTCGGAGCACCTGTCTTAATCTGACGTGTGTTAAGAGCAACAGCAAGGTCTGCGATAGTTGTATCAGCTGTTTCACCCGAACGGTGTGAAGAGATAGCTGTGTAGCCTGCCTTGTGAGCGAGCTTGATAGCCTCGATTGTTTCGGAAACAGAACCAATCTGATTGAGCTTAATGAGGATTGAGTTACCGCTGCCGAGTTCAATACCCTTCTGAAGTCTTTCTGTGTTTGTAACGAAGAGGTCGTCGCCTACGAGCTGAACCTTGTCGCCGAGCTCTGCTGTAAGCTTCTGCCAGCCTTCCCAGTCCTCTTCATCAAGAGCGTCCTCGATAGAGATAATCGGGTACTTCTCAACAAGGCTTGCCCAGTGAGCGATAAGCTCCTCAGATGTGAACTTCTTGCCGGACTTCGGCTGGAGGTAATGACCAACACCAAGCTCCTTATCCTTCCACTCGGAAGAAGCAGCATCCATAGCAATCATAAAGTCCTTGCCAGGCTCATAGCCTGCTGCCTTTACAGCGTCAAGAATTGTTTCGATTGTTTCCTCATCGGAAGAAAGGTTCGGAGCGAAGCCGCCCTCATCGCCTACGGAAGTAGCAAGACCCTTATCCTTGAGAATCTTAGCAAGTGCATGGAAAACCTCAGTACTCCAACGGATAGCTTCCTTGAAAGACGGAGCACCTACAGGCATAATCATAAACTCCTGAGTGTCAACAGTGTTGGTAGCATGAGCACCGCCGTTAAGAATGTTCAGCATAGGAACAGGGAGGTTGTTGCCTGTAACACCGCCGAGGAATCTGTAAAGCGGAATGTCAAGAGCAGTAGCGGCAGCTCTTGCAGTAGCGATAGAAACAGCAAGAATTGCGTTAGCACCAAGGTTAGACTTATCCTTTGTGCCGTCAGCCTTAATCATAGCAGCATCTACAGCGTAGATATCGGAAGCGTCAAGACCAACAATTGCATCGTTAATAGTTGTATTGATATTCTCAACAGCCTTAGTAACGCCCTTACCGAGGTATCTTGACTTGTCACCGTCTCTGAGTTCCAAAGCCTCGAACTCACCTGTGGAAGCACCGCTCGGAGCTGTACCTCTTGCAACTGTACCGTCGATGAGAGTAACCTCAGCCTCAACTGTAGGATTTCCTCTTGAATCGAGAATTTCTCTGCCTATTACCTTTTCAATTTCCAAATAGCTCATTGTAATAATACTCCTTTTTTTAGAATATAAACTATTCTTCTTAATCTAGTCAAAATAAAACTAACCTTAGCAAAACGAACACAATATTATATTTAACCCTTTCGGGGATAATAATGTTTATTTTGTTAGTTTTTATCCAACTGATTTAATAATACCACATATTTACATAAATTGCAAGTGTAATCATAATTTAAATTTGTAAAAATATTGTTATAATCAAAAACGGCTTGAAATCAGATTTTTTCGGGTGTCGATAACGTGATTGACGAAATTTTCGGTATTAAAATTTTCCTGTTTTTGAAGGTTTTTTCGCATAATTCGGATTATTTTGTCCTTGAAAAGTAGTAAATCGGTAGTAAATTAGAAGGGGTGAAAAACCTGTTACAATCGTGGTTTTAGCGATTTCGTATGTTTTTAAAAACAGTAAAATCGGTAGTAAATTAATTTCAGACGTTAGAAAATTTTGATTCAATTTCATTTTCAACATCTTTGTAATTGATGTGAGTGTAAATGTTCAACGTTGTTTGGGCATTATTATGACCCATAAGATACTGAACCGTTTTTACGGACACACCTTTTGCAATCAAATTACTGCAATATGTATGACGAAGAATATGCGGAGTTATTTTAGGAAGCTTGTTACTGTGTTTATCATTATAATTCTTCACAATGTTACTGAATCTGCTTTGCCAATCATTATTGACAAGCGGTCTTCCGTTTTTATTGATAAACAAAAAATTTGTCACTCCGTCAATTGCGTGTTTGTCGTCGGTTTCCCTATAGTTCTTCATCACTCGGATCAAGCATTCTCGTACATCATCGGTAATCGGTATCATTCTCTTGCCGTTAGATGTTTTTACAGAAGAAATATGCGGTTTCTTTCTATAATAAGAAATCTGATGATTAACACTTATATATCCTTTTTCCATATTAATATCTTCCAATGTTAAACCACAAAACTCCCCCAATCGCAAACCTGTATGCAGCATTAAATAAATAGCATCGTAATACTTTCTGTATCTGCTGTTTAAAATATAATCAAGAAAACGCTGTTCTTCATCTAAAGTTAATCCTGTTCGCTGAACGGTATCATCTTTAATGATTTTTGACAACTGAAAATTAAAAGGATTTTTGGAAACCATTTCATTCTCAATAAAGCTTTTAAACATAGCGGAAAGCTGTGCCTTAAATCTATTAAGGTTACTGTACTTTTTGCCTGCCATACTCATACTTACAAACCATTGCTTTGCTCTGGCTGTAGTAATATCTTTAATGGGTAAATAACAGAAGTCTTCTTTTTTCAGAGAAGACAACACAAATTCATACTGACAGCGTGTTGATTCTTTTATGTTGGCTTTGCTGTCAATATAATACTCGTAACAGTCAATCAAATTTTTCTTGCCAATATCGTTGAGCATCAGCATATCCAATCGTTTCTGCACCTTTGCTTCCTGTGTTCTCAAAGCAACACAATCACGTTTCCCCTGCGGAACGGTATCTGTATCGATCAGCTTCCAGCTATAAACAAACTTTGGCTTACCGTCAATGTCGATATACTTATAGGCATAGCGTCCGTCTGCTCTTTGACTTTCACCGTCGTGGAGAATTCTGTTTTTCTTATCTCTTCTCTTAACGCTCAATGTAAAACTCCTTTCCTACGCAAAAGAAGAGCCTTAGTACGATAATATAATTTTACCATAGCTAAAGCTCTTATTCAATATATTTTACAAAATATTCACTTTTTATATACTGCTTGTGCGGTCGATAAACTTCTCAAATGCCTTTCGTTTTACCATAAGCTTTACACCATTCTGGAGAGCAAGGTCGTCGAAGTGTTCACTAAGGATTCTTCTAAGCTTCTTCTCACCTATTCCAAAATATAAAGCCGCTTCATTTATGGATAAAACATACTTATCCGATAAATTAATTTTGTCGTTTGTACTCATAATCGGAAATCTCCTTTTCATTATAGTAGCTTACCGAGCTGATTCCGAGAATTACTCCGAGAAATGTATCAACTGCCGTAATAGTTCCAACTACCTGTTCGCCATAGGGTAATCCCCAGATAGATGCAACCGTAAAATACAACGTTGCGGAAGCAGGAAGAAAATACTGAGCAATCCATTTAAGAACATCGTAAACTTTATTGTCGAGTTTCATTGCCGTTCCCCTCTCCTGTTCTGTAGTTTGATTTTCTCACAGGCAATTTGTTCACTTCGTCCATTACTTTCTTTGCCGAACCGTTACCGCCCATTTGCTCGTATGGTTTGTACAAATAATCGTACAGATTTTCATACTCATCCTGAGTTATCCAGCCTCTGTCAATATAGGACATACCCAAATATATAATTCTGTCGTGTCCTAAACCAACAAGCATTTGAGTACGTAAATCATTTTTGTCGCTACGTTTTTGGACGTATGCCCAGAATCCGGACGATGCAAGCACAGAGCAGATAATTGTTATTATCATTTGAATCCAAGTATCCATAATTGGTCACTCCGTTGTTGATTAGCTACTTTTTTATTTATGCAATCTATGTTTTACATTACCATTAATGCCGCCCGACGAATCGCCGCTATGTATGAAATTGTACAACTCCCAGTTATTCACCAATCAACACCCACTCTCCCATATGCAAAATATAAAGCTCTGCCGTATCCGTACAAAAAGCTGTCGAACCCTCTGCCGTATCAATCTTATCCAATATCTCCAAATCTTCGGATTTGAGAATATAATCATTAACACCGCTGTAGTTTGTTCTTCTTACAGAACCTACATCGGGAGATTCGCCGTCTTTAAAATTGATACCCATAACATCGGTTTTCATAAAGTACGATTGTGTATACCTCGTTTTGCTTAACGGTATTCACAACGGGATAACTCGTGCCTGCACCCTGACGAACATTCAAAACATCTGCCGTAATCTTAACCATATACGAACTTTCTGTTTTCGGATAAACAATGTTACCTTTGCCGTCAAACACATAATATCCGTTGTTCTTGTCGGCAACAGCCTTAGCACTGTCAAGGCTCTTATAAGCACCGATTTGTGATTTTGAATCACTCCACGATTTGCGAACCCTGTAAAGATTGTCCGTGCTTGTTGTGGTTGCAGTAGTTGTTGTCGAAGATGTCGAAGCACCTGTTAATCTTGCTTTGAACGCTTTCCAAGCGGAAACATCTCCGCTGTCCTCGTTCCAACCCTTAATGCCGGGACAATACTTTCCCGTAACGTCATAATGTCTGATTACCCTATCCGCAGGAATATTATAGGTCTGCATAAGGTACTTTGCAAGCTCAGCGGCTTTG
>CADCHW010000012.1:9771-51958 GCA_902801245.1 uncultured Ruminococcus sp. | reverse complement strand
TTTGCAGCTATTGCGGAAACGATGTTTTTACCGAAATTCCCGGGGGAAGTATTGGGGGAGTTGTCGGCGGCGTTGTTCCGCTTTCGGGGAATTTTACCGCAGGCGAACAGCTTTATTATTCCGTCTGTGTGAAGTGCGGAACGGTAAACAGAACTTACGTTAAAAATCCGAGCAGGCTTGTTGTCAAATCGGATAACAAGTTTATCTGATAGGCATTGGAAAGGAAAGTGTGAAAATTATGGAGAATAAAAAGAAGAAAAATCCCGTGACGATTATGCTTGTTATTTCGCTTATTGTTATGATTCTCGGAGTGGCATGCGGAGCAGCGGCTTATTACGAGATTTCAAATCAGATAGCCGCACAGTCGAGCGGAGGTCTGTATATTGACGGTGCGGACTTTTCGGGTATTGTTGAGTTAATGGGTCAGGCAGGTGCGTTTGTGCTTAGTGCATTGATAATTTTTGCAAGCTTTTTTGCGGTGGCTATTCAGTGGATTACATATTTTATTATAAAGGCAATAAGAAATCACAGTGCAAAGAAAAATCAACAGCAGCAAATGTATATGCGTAACGATAATATGATGTAACGGGGTGTTATTATTTTAGGTGCGATAATCGGTGATGTAATTGGCTCGACGTATGAAAAGCAGAACGTTTTAAGCGAGGACTTTCCGCTGTTTTCAAGATATACTCATTTTACGGACGACACGGCTATGACTATAGCTGCCGCCCAGAAGCTTTTGAACGATAAAAAAGGAATTTCCGGAAAATCCGAATTAAGCTATGCAATGTGGTACAAAATGTATTATGAGAGATATCCGAACGTCGGCTATGGCGGTATGTTTATAGAATGGGCGAAAAGCGAAGACCTCTATGTTCAAAGCAGCTACGGCAACGGTGCAGCTATGAGAGTAGTTCCGATAGGCTATGCCTGCGACAGTATAAGGGAGATTAAAAAGGAAGTCAAGGCTAGCTGTCACTATACGCATAATAACCCCGAAGCGACAGACTGTGCTTTTGCGGTGGCTTTGGCGGTGTACCTTGCGAGAAACGGCAGCGACAGCGATACCATAGCTTGTATGGCAGGAGGTATTGCGGAGGCTTATTATAAAGATATTCCCGAGGAAATCGTAAAAGGTGCTTACAGATACCTTGACGGCACAATTAAAGATGTGATAAAAGAATTTAGTTTAACACAGTGGTCAACGCCCACGGGAAATTAATAGATTAGCAATTGTTGTAACAGTATATATTTCTTGTGAGCATAAAATTACTTACGTTGAAACTCCCGATAAAAATAAACTATCGGTCGGGTTCGTGAAGTTAGAATAAAAATGACTATCTTCACGTATTAAAAAAATGGAGATGATTTTATTATGAGTAAAGTATTGGTAATAGGCTGCGGCGGTGTCGCAAGTGTGGCAATTCAGAAGTGCTGTCAGCACAGCGACGTTTTTGAGGAGCTGTGCATTGCAAGCCGTACAAAGTCAAAGTGCGACGCTCTCAAAGAAAAGCTTGAGGGCAAAACCGCAACTAAAATTACTACGGAACAGGTTGACGCTGATAACGTTTCGGAGCTTGTCGCTCTTATCAAAAAGGTACAGCCCGATTTGGTAATGAATATCGCTCTTCCGTATCAGGATTTAACTATTATGGACGCTTGCCTTGAATGCGGGGTAAACTATATGGATACCGCAAACTACGAGCCGGAGGATATCACCGACCCCGAATGGAAAGCTGTCTACGAAAAGAGATGTAAAGAGGAGGGCTTCTCCGCTTACTTCGACTACTCTTGGCAGTGGGCATATAAGGAGAAGTTTGAAAAGGCAGGCTTGACAGCTCTTCTCGGTTCGGGTTTTGACCCTGGTGTAACACAGGCTTACTGTGCGTATGCTCAGAAGCATTTGTTTGACAGAATAGATACTATCGATATTCTCGACTGCAACGGCGGCGACCACGGCTACCCGTTCGCTACAAACTTTAACCCCGAAATCAACTTAAGAGAGGTTTCTGCTCCGGGTTCGTACTGGGAGAACGGTCACTGGGTTGAAATTCCTGCTATGAGCATTAAGAGAGAGTATAACTTCGACCAAGTAGGTCAAAAGGATATGTACTTGCTGCACCACGAGGAGATTGAATCTTTGGCTAAGAATATTCCCGATGTGAAGCGTATACGTTTCTTTATGACTTTCGGACAAAGTTATCTTACACATATGAATTGTCTTGAAAATGTGGGTATGCTTTCAACCGAGCCTATCGAGTTTGAGGGTCACGAGATTGTTCCTATTCAGTTCTTGAAAGCGTTGCTTCCCGACCCTGCCACTCTGGGACCACGCACAGTAGGAAAAACGAATATCGGCTGTATCTTTACGGGTGTTAAGGACGGCAAGGAAAAGACAGCTTATATTTACAATGTCTGCGACCATCAGGAGTGTTACAGAGAAGTCGGTTCACAGGCTATTTCTTATACAACGGGTGTGCCTGCAATGATAGGTGCAATGATGCTTTTAACAGGCAAGTGGAACAAGCCGGGAGTTTACACGGTTGAGGAGTTCGACCCCGACCCGTATATGGAGCAGCTGAACAAGTGCGGTCTGCCGTGGCAGATTGACGAAAATCCTGTATTGGTGGATTGATTTGAAATGAACAGTATTATAAAAACGCCTTATTTTCTGGTGGACGAAAAGCTTTTGATAAGAAATCTTGATATTTGAGCGGTACAACGGCAAGCGGACTTTACGAAGCGAGATTGGGTGCTGAGAAGTTTGGCGGAGAAACTCACGTTTTTTCGCCTGCTTATCGGGCAGATGAATTTGAGGAGATTCTTAAATATGCGGACGATATAGTTTTCAATTCCGTTAATCAAGTGAGAAAGTACGGCGAACGTGCAAAGGAATGCGGAAAGTCGATAGGTCTTAGAGTAAATCCCGAATGCTCCACGCAGGAGGGTCACGCAATTTACGACCCCTGTGCGGTGGGTTCACGGCTCGGCTGTACTCTTTCTCAGCTTGACGAAAGTATAATACCTATGCTTGACGGTCTGCATTTTCACACGCTTTGTGAACAAAACTCGGACGATTTGGAAACTACAGCAAAAGCCTTTGAAGATAAATTCGGAAAGTATCTTTACAATATGAAATGGGTGAACTTTGGCGGAGGTCATCATATTACACGTGAAGATTATGATATCGAACGATTGAAAAGGGTTATAACGCATTTTCGGGATAAATATAATGTTCGGGTGTACCTAGAGCCGGGAGAGGCTGTCGTTCTGAACGCAGGATTCTTGAAAACAAGTGTTCTTGAAATTGTTTACAACGGAATGGATATTGCAATTCTCGACAGCTCCGCCGCTTGTCATATTCCCGATGTCATTGAAATGCCGTACCGTCCGCCGCTTGCCGGTTCGGGCAAACCCGACGAAAAAAAGTATACCTACCGTTTGGGAGGTCCGACTTGTCTTGCAGGCGATGTTATCGGAGATTATTCTTTCGATAAACCGCTTTGTGAGGGGGATATTCTCACGTTTGAGGATATGGCTTTGTATACTATGGTTAAAACGAATACTTTCAACGGTATGAAGCTCCCCGATATTGTTTACAGAAATTCGGACGGCGAGGAGATTCTTGTAAAGTCGTTTGGGTATGAGGAGTTTGTTAATAGGTTGTCGTGATGAAAGCGAGGTTATTTGATGTATTTATCGAAAATCAAGATAGAAAATTTCAGGTGCTTTGAAAACATTGATATCCCCTTTGACAGTCAGATGAATGTAATTGTCGGCAATAACGGAATGGGTAAATCTTCACTTCTTGACGCTGTTAAAATTGGAATAGGAAGTTTTTTTCTGGGGATTGAAAGTATTACGGCAACATCAATAAATAAAAAAGACGTGCGTTTTGTAACCTGTGAAGTCAATAATTCTCTTGACAGACAGCCGCAGTTTCCCGTTAGTATTTCGTGTACCGGTTTCTTTAACGGCAATACCTTAAAATGGAGCAGACAGCTGAAAACAGAATCGGGAAGCACAACTTACGGAGAAGCTGTTTCAATAAAGAATGCAGCAAAGTCAATTCAAAATGCAATCAGACACGGTGATAACAATATAGATTTGCCGTTGCTTTCACATTACGGTACAGACAGATTGGTTGAAGAAAGTAGAAAATCTGATATTAATTCTGTGTTTACAAACAGATTTCAGGGATATACCTCGAAGCTTTCTTCTAAAATCGATAAAGAGCAAATGTTAAGATGGCTTAAGAAAATGACTTTTCAGGAGATTCAGGACGGAGAGCAAATTCCCGAGCTGAAAGCAGTTCAACAGGCAATGGCAGAATGCTTTAAGGGCAGCTGTTACACTGCCGATGATGTTAAAGTGAGATTCGGAATAAAGAGCGATGAAATTGAAATATCATATATTGATAGTGACGGCAAAAAAAGAATACAGCTTTTCAGTGAACTCAGCGACGGTTTCAGAAGTGCATTGAGTTTAACTGCTGATATTGCTTACAGAATGGCAATATTAAATCCGCAGTATCTTGAAGATGTAACAAAGAAAACAGAGGGCATTGTTCTTATAGATGAAATAGACCAGCATTTGCACCCGAGGTGGCAGAGAAATATTATTTCAAGTCTGATGTCGATTTTCCCTAAAGTACAGTTTATTGTAACTACACATTCGCCTAACGTTATTGCCTCCGTCAAAAGAGGGAAAATTATAATGCTTAACCGCAACGAATGGTACTGTTACGATAATATTTACGGAAAAGATACAAATTCGGTGCTGTCCGAGGTTATGGACGTAAAGTCACGCCCCGATGAGGTTGCGGATTTATTTTCCGAGTTTTACGATTATCTTAATGACGAGAATTATATCAAAGCAGAGGAATGTTTAAACAAATTGGCTGAAATTATTGGAGAATCCGACAGTGAATATGTAAGTGCAAGAGTTGCTTTGGATTTTGAAAAGGCGGCTGATGAATTTTGATTAAAATAAACAAGGGAAATGTTCCGAAAGTTTTTCACGATACAAAATCAAAGCATAACTCCTATGATGAATTATCGGGTGAAGAAAAAGACCGCCTTAAAGAGTTTTTGATTAAGGAACAGAATAAACGCTGTGTTTACTGTATGTGCAGGATTGATATGAAAAAATCAACTGTTGAACATTATGTTCCGAGGAACGGAGTACACGGCGATATAAGCAAATCGCTGGATTATAAAAATCTATTTGCGGTTTGCACGGCTTCAAGAGGAGAGCCGCCCGATAAACAGACCTGTGATGTGAAAAAGGGCGATAAGCTTTTACATATCGACCCATTGAATGATAATCATATCAATACAATCCGATATGATAAAAAGGGGAACGTGGGTTCGGATAATCCCGAGTATGACGATGATATCAACAATATTTTGAATCTGAATACCGTGGCTTTGGTAAATCAAAGAAAAAGTGCTTTTGACAGTCTGCTTAAAAGAATGACTTTAAAGAAAAACGGTGCTTGGAAAAAAGAATACATAGAAAGAGAGATTAACCGATTTAAAGCCGCCGATAACGATACACCATATGTCGGATATATAATATATCGGCTTGAGGAGCGGCTGAAAAAATTTTAATTCATCTTTCTACTACCGGCAATTCGCTTCGCTGTTGCCTGTTTTGGTTGGTATCGAAAGATATTTTTTTGATGTGTATTTTTTGTTGTTTTCTTGAACAGAGTTTATTTAATTTCGCTGAGGGAAGTTTATTTTTCTACAATAATTTGTTTCGTCAGCGAGCGGGGCTCTGCCCCTGCACCCCGCAAGCTTTAAAAAGCTTGACCAAACTTTAACAAGCTTCGCAATCGGATAGATATGAATTTTTTATGTAATTTAAAAAACTTCTTGACAACACTTGACATTTAATGTTATAATCAATATGCCGCTTATCATAGGTAACTAAAACAGAATGAAAAATGTCTGTGCCTACAAGGTCGTTTCCGAAAAGTACAAATCGGAAATTGATAGCTGATAGCGAGTCTTAAAGGAAAGTGCAGGTGTCTGCAAATGTACGCAATTATTGAAACAGGCGGTAAGCAGTACAAGGTTGAAGAGGGTAACGTTATCTTCGTTGAAAAGCTTAACGCTGAGGCTGAGGAAACAGTAAACTTTAATGTAGTGGCAGTAGCTACACAGGGTGAGTTCATCACAGGTACACCGTATGTTGATAAGGCTTCCGTAACAGGTAAGGTTCTCAAGAACGGCAAGGGCAAGAAAATCACAGTTTCTACTTACAAGCCGAAAAAGGGCGAGAAGAGAAAGCTCGGTCACAGACAGCCTTATACTAAGGTTGAGATTGTTACGGTAAACGTGGAGTAATGACTGAGGTTGATTTCTACACTGCAAAAAACGGTGATTTGCTCGGCTTTCACGTTCACGGTCACAGCGGTTATGCGAACGAGGGCGAGGATATAGTTTGTGCCGCAGTAAGTTCGGCTGTCTATATGGTTATAAATACCGTAACCGACATTATGCACATTGACGCAGATGTTGAGGTTGAGGACGGTGACGCAGTGTTCAGAATTTTATCGAAGCACGCAGCGGCTTGCAGAGATATTTTGCAGGGTTTGAAGCTGCATATGCTCTCTCTTGAAGAGCAGTATAGTAATTTTGTTATCGTAAAATATACGGAGGTGTAAAGATATGTTAAAGGTTAATATTCAGCTTTTTGCTCATAAAAAAGGTATGGGTTCTACAAAGAACGGTCGTGATTCAGAGTCTAAGCGTCTTGGTGTAAAGCGTGCAGACGGTCAGTTTGTTCTTGCAGGCAACATTCTTGTTAAGCAGCGTGGAACTCACATTCACCCGGGTGAGAATGTAGGTCGTGGCTCCGACGATACATTGTTCGCTAAGGCTGACGGCATTGTACGTTTTGAGCGTCTTGGTCGTGACCGTAAAAAGGTTTCTGTTTATCCTGAGCAGTAATCTTTGATTTTTTGATATTTAAAAAGCTTATACAAAGATGATTAGGGGCGGTATTTGTTATCGCTCCTTTTTGCTATAAGAATAATGTAATTTTTAAACAGTGTGATTTTTTTGGGGAGGTTGGTTTTATGGCAGTTCGCAAAAAGGGCAGACGTAAGATAGTTTGCAATGACAAAAATTACGTTTGGTATGTTGCTTTGGATTACGAAAGTCCGTATATGATTCTTCATATCATATCGGAGGATAAAAAGCTTGTTCTTTGCTATCCTCTTGAAACAAATTATATCGTAAGTCTGGGACATATCTTTCAAGGCAAAAATACCGATAGACAATATCATTATTATATGCTGCCGACCGAACCGCCCGAATATATAACTCCAAAATTTGTATCGGATATTATTGCTTGGGCGACAAGTGACAGCAATTCCGAATCGGCAGTAAATAACAGTAAACTCTATGCAAAATACGGTATAAATTATCAATCTGTGTGTTTATGAATATGAGATGTTTTTATGGCGGTTTGCAAAAAGGGAAAACGAAAGATAATTTGTAACAGTAAACAATATTTTTGGTACGTTGCAAAAGATAAGGAGTTTGGCGAGTTATTTATGCTTTTAAGAATTTATTCGGAGGATAAGAAATTTAATCTTATCTATCCGGTGGGGGCAAATTATGTCATCTGTGAGGGCAGAATTTTTCAGGGCAGTGAAAATCATTGCAGCGGAAGATATTTTTTGCCGTGCGATATGACAGAGTGCATTACTCCGAAATTCGTATCTGATATTGTTCATTGGGCAAACGGTGAGAGTAAGGCGGTAAGACTTACAGACAGAAAACAGACTGAATTTCTAAACCCTAATCATATTATACATTATTTTTATTAAAAAAGAAAAGGAAGTGTTTAGTGTGTTTGTAGATGTTGCAAAAATTAAAATTAAAGCCGGTGACGGCGGCGACGGAAGTGTCGCTTTTCATCGTGAGAAATATGTCGCTTCGGGCGGTCCGGACGGCGGCGACGGCGGACGTGGCGGAAATATCGTCTTTAAAGCGGACGATAACTTAAGTACTTTAGCCGATTTCCGCTATAAAAGAAAATATGCTGCTCCTAAAGGCGAAAACGGCAGAGGGGGCAGATGTAACGGCAAAAAAGCCGATGACCTTGTTATCCGTGTGCCGAGAGGTACTGTAATAAAAGATGCCGAAACAGGAAGAATTCTTGCGGATATCTCTTCAAACGAGCCTGTTGTCGTTGCACACGGCGGCAAGGGCGGCTGGGGAAATATCCACTTCGCTACCCCGACAAGACAAACTCCCCGTTTCGCTAAACCCGGTATGCCCGGCGAACAGTTCGATGTTCAGCTTGAATTGAAATTGTTGGCGGACGTTGGTCTGGTGGGTTATCCGAATGTTGGTAAAAGTACGCTTGTTTCGGTAGTCAGTGAGGCAAAACCCATTATCGCAAATTATCACTTCACTACAATTACACCTGTTCTCGGTGTGGTTCGTCTTGGTGAGGGCGAATCGTTTGTTATGGCGGATATCCCCGGTCTTATCGAAGGTGCTTGGGAGGGTGTCGGTCTGGGACATCAGTTTCTCCGTCACGTTGAACGTTGCAGAATGCTTGTTCATATTGTCGATATCGCAGGCAGTGAGGGCAGAGATCCAAAAGAGGATTTTAAAACCATTAACTCCGAGCTTGAAAAGTTCAATCCAGAACTTGCAAAACGTCCGATGATTGTTGCAGGAAATAAATGCGATCTTGCGACCGACGAACAGATTGAAGATTTTAAGAACTTCGTTGAAGAACAGGGTTATAAATTCTTCCCGATTATGGCGGCTATCCGCTATGATGTTGACCCTCTGTTGAATTGTATTCGTGAGGAGCTTTCAAAGCTTCCGCCGATTTCACGCTTTGAGGCAGAGCCTTTGCCGATTGTTGAGGTTGACAAGTCTAAGAGAAACGAAGTTAAGATAACAAATCATGACGGTGTTTACTTCGTTGAGGGTGAGTGGCTTATCAGAATTATGAATTCCGTAAATTTTGATGATTATGAATCCTTGCAGTATTTCCAGAGAGTGCTTCTTAATGCAGGAGTTATCGACGCACTTTATGACGCAGGTGTTCAAGAGGGCGATACGGTTTCGATTTATGATTTTGAGTTTGATTTTGTTGATTAAAAATAACTTTCGGCGGAGCGAAGCTAATTAAAAGTTCGCTCAAGCCTTACAAGGCTTGCGGGTCAAGGGCAGAGCCCTTGTCGCTGACGGAACAAACTATAAAAGAAAAGTAAACTACCCTCAGCGAAACTAAACGAACTATCAACAACAAAATAATCCAAAAATAAAAACACCCCTCAAAACAATATCTTTCGATACAGACCAAAAAAGGCAACAGCGAAGCAAATTGCCGGTCAAAGAAAGATAAATCACGAATTAAATTCAACCGTACAAATAAAGTTTCTTATCAACAAAAAGAGGGTGATACAATGCGTTTGCTTGACAGAGATGTAAATTTAAACGAGTTAAGTCCGCTGACGCTTGCCTTTATCGGTGACGGAGTTTATGATTTGCTTGTTCGGGAAAGATTGGTTTGTGAAGCGAATCGTCCTGTGGGTGCGTTGAATAACGAGAAAATAAAAACGGTCTGCTGTACTGCTCAGGCGAAAATCGCTAATGAAATTTTACCTATCCTCACCGAAGAGGAAACAAGCGTTTTTAAACGTGGCAAAAATGCTCACGCTATGACTGTTCCCAAAAATGCCAAACGAAAAGATTATCATACAGCCACGGGTCTTGAAGCTCTTTTCGGATATCTGTATCTGAAAGGCAGTACGGACAGATTGAGAGAACTGTTTGAATTGATTGAGAAAATCGATTTGAACAGCGATAACAAAGGAGATAAATAAATGACAGAGTTTGAAAAGTTCAGATATACTCTTGAACACAGAATACTCCCCAAATCATATTACAATTCAAAAAGCGATATGCTTAATTCGATACTTGATAAAGAGGGAAAGTTTTTCAGTGATGTGTATTTGGTGTATTCGCCGACAACTGAAATTGTTTACAAAGAAGAGGATTTTACAATAACTCAAAAGCGTGTTATGAATGATAATAAAATGCTTTATTTTGTTATTGTGAATATGCCCGAGCCTACCGCTCCAATGCTTTGTAAAAGAGTTTACTTTTGTTATGAGGTTGAATCGGGTATTGCAAAGTATTACACATCTGAATTAACCGCAGACGGCAAGCTGATGATGTGTTCGTGGAATAAGCACAATGAACACAGCAATTACGGAGTTTCACCAATGGACGAAGAGCTTGAATTCAGAAAAATAGGAAATATTTTTTTAAAGTATATATTGGCAAATTAAAAGAAACGGCGGCTTTTAAAGCCGTCGTTTTGTGATTTTATATATCCGATAATAACGTTTCTTCACGGACTTCATTTTGAAGTAACAATAAAGCCGTCAAATTTGGTATAGCCATAAGTGCGTTGAGAATATCAGCCATATCCCACATAACATCAAGTGAAATCAACGGTGCAATCAAAAGCATACCTACATAAAATACTCTAAATACGGTAATGGATTTTATCCCGAATAAATATTCCGCACAGCATTCCCCGTAATACGACCAACCCAAAATAGTAGAAAACGCAAATGTTATCAATCCGAATATAAGTATAGGCTTGCCTATGTGAGGTATCTGGGAAAATACTGCATATGTCAGTTCACCGCCCGATATACTTCTTACATCTATATTGTCATTTTTTAAAATACTGCTTACTATAACCAATCCTGTCACAAGGCACAGAACAACCGTATCCCAAAAAGTTCCAGTTGCGGAGATAAGTGCCTGTTTGACAGGATTTTCGCATTTTGCAGCCGCCGCAATAATAGGAGATGTTCCTGTTCCGGCTTCGTTTGAAAACAGTCCCCTCGATATTCCGAACCGAACCGCCGCCCCGACACTGTAGCCTGTAAGTCCGCCTATTGCAGATGTCCTTGTGAATGCGGATTTTACAATCAATGTTACAGTTTCCGGAAGTACATCTATATTGTATATCAAAATAACTATATTTCCGAGTATATACAATCCTGCCATAAACGGCACAAGTGTTTCGCATACCTTAGACACACTGCCTACACCGCCGAATATTACCGCACAAACAATAATTGCGGTCGATACACCCACAAACAGCGGCACGGCAGGCAGAGAAATTCCTAAAATTTCCACAGTATACTCTTTACCGTTAGGAATTGCATTCACTGTGGTTTCCGAAATAGCATTGATTTGTACACCGCACCCGACAGCAACCGCCGAAATCATTGTGCATACAGCGAACATCTTTGCAAGGAAACGGAGCTTCAGTCTGTTTTCAAGAATGTACATTGCACCGCCGAGAGTTCTTCCGTCCTCCGTTTTGACACGATACTTCACTGCAAGAAGAGATTCCGCATACTTTGTTGCTATGCCCAGTACACCCGTAAACCAGCACCAGAAAACCGCCCCTGCACCGCCGAGGGCAACCGCAGTTCCCAAACCGATTATGTTTCCCGTGCCGATAGTTGAAGCAAGAGCGGTTGTAAGTGCCTGAAACGGACTTATGTCACCGCCGGCGGCACTATCTTTTGTTACGGAAAGCTTTATGGCTTTAAATGTATGTCGCTGGATAATATTTGTTTTTAAAGTCATTAGTATATGTACCCCAAACAACAGTACAATCATAGGTATTCCCCAAATAATATTATTCAATGATTTTATTAAATTTCCCAATAAACTAACCCACCCTGTGTTTAATACGTAATTTATAACTATGCGTACTATCCCACTTATAGTTTGTTTAATAAATAAATTTAAAAGTTTTTTCAATATTACATTTATAATGAAAAAGAGATTTTACCCTTACCCAAATTATATTGAGATAATTGTAAAAATATTCGCCGAATCATAAACTACCGATTAAACTGTTCTCAACAATTACGAATTATACTCGCAAGCATTAAGATTGACCACTTTTCTTTCTTTGACCGGCAATTCGCTACGCTGTTGCCTTTGTTGGTTTGTGTCGAAAGATAGTATTTTTATGTGTGTTTTTTATTTTTGTTTTCTTTGATAGTTTGTTTGGTTTCGCTGAGGGGAGTTTATTTTTCTACGATAATTGGTTTTGTCAGCGAGCGGGGCTCTGCCCCTGCACCCCGCAAGCTTTGAAAAGCTTGACCAAACTTTAACAGGCTTTGCAACCGTACAGCTACAAAATAATTACCAATTACAAATTACCCATTAAAATGCTTTGTTCACATAAAATTCGCAAAAATACGTCCAAATCACTAAAAAGACTTAAAAATTACAGTAAAACGTGTTTTTTAAATCAATTATATTGTTACAAATGCACAAAACATTGTAAGAAAATTTTTAAAATTCAAATTAAAAAAACTATTGGAATTTTCCGCTAAGTGTTATATAATTTAAGTGTATAAATCTATCATTTTTCAGATAGGGCGTTTTAGGGCTTTTCGAGCCTTAAGCGGGGGTTAATTACAACTATATTTAAGAAAGGGTGTTTAGCAATGAAAGCTCAAGTTGGTTATTTCCAACGGAAAAATTCCAAACAGGGCTTGGCTTTGTCAACGTCAATGGCAATATGTATTGTGCTTGCCATTCTCGTTGCGGTTCTTGTGTCGATGGCATCTCTGAACATCACCACCACACAGGCAACCGTAAGCCAAAGAGAAGCGTATATTCAGGCTAAGAGTGCATTGGCTTTTGCCGAATCGTACTATTCTCAGCACGACATTCCGGGTAAGGACGAAATCGACGGCGGTGAAGCATTGATTGTGTTTGAATCATACACTGTTTCCGAAGGTGCCAGAGTTTACGTCACTAAAGTAAACGGAGTGTCTACCGGTGTCGATGAGGATAAGTTAAGACAGGATTGTCTTGATACCTACGTTGATGTCGTAAAATCAGGCGATTTTCTGGATCTCACCGCTCACTGCAAATACGGTGACGACAATTACTACGAACTCTCAAAAGAGTTTAATCTCGGTGTAGACAGAGATGTTCAGCCGAACTCTTTTACAGGTAACGTCACTTATCAGGCAACAAGCGATACTCGTTACCTCAGAATTCACGTTAGAACAAACCCTGCCTTTGACGGATATCCGTTCCTTTACACTTGGTTTACGTCCGTTAATAAGGTTGACAATGCTGCTCAGATGGGTCGTTCCTCTATCGTTAATAAGATGTCCGGAGATACATCTTACGCAACTATCAGCAACGGTGTGTGGGACGGTGCAGGTCCGAGCGGTAACTGTGCAATGGTTTACGAGGGCAACGGCTGGTATGTTACAGAGGTTAAGGTTGCAACGGATAACAGCGTTCATTTTGTAAACGCTATCGTAACAAAGAACAATGCTGCCCGTAAAAACGGCAACAACCAGCAGTCTTGGGAGTTCTTCGGAATCCCCGTACCAAGCGAAAATAATCCGGGTGCAGGCAACGGTCTTGATGTTTACATCACTCTTAACCGTAACGAGCTTCGTGACGCTCGTAACTATAACGGCGGTTCAACAGATGTAAAAAGCGCTCCCGAAGATGAATTCACTCATATCTTTGAGGTTGACAACGGAGCAGATATAGATGAATTCGCAAGATTCTGCGGTTCATGGTACACTGTTTACACAAAGAAAGATACATCTACAATGCACTACAGAAAGCAGGGCGTTTATGATGATTCCGCAAATCCGGGCGGCGGCTTCGAGTATGAAGGTCACGGCTGGTACAGACGTACCTCTACCAATTTCAGCGACACGGTTGCAGGCATATCCTTCGGCAGCGCTCATACTGTAAGTCAGAACATTTACGGCAAGGAAATTGTTAAGGAAGGCTTCGTGTGCGATTTCACCGACGGCGGCGCACATCTCTATGATTCCGAGGCAGACGCAAACGACGCTTTCTATCTCGCAGGCGATATCGACGCAGGCAAATACGTTACAGTTAGTGTTAAGGGCAGCAGACAGCCCGTAAACGATCAAGTAGAAACGACGCTCAGTTATTCTTCCTATAAGCGTAACGAGAGTTCGGGTTCGTCAACTCCGACACCCGAGCCGACAAGCAATTCAAACAGCGAGCTTAAGTTCCGGAATCTTGCAAGCGGCGACGGCGGTTCTCTTGAATATTGTCTTATCGGCGATGACAAGCTCAATAACTGGGGTCTTGCAGATGACGGCAAGCACTACTATCAAAATCTTGATTACAATAAGTTCAAGCTTGAGCAAACAGGCACAGGAACATTTGAGGCTAGAATTAAGTACAGCCAAGCAGGCGAATACAAATTCAAGGTAATTGAACGCAAAAAAGACAGCGGCTGCATAGATGATCCTGTTGAGGGCGACAGCGACGGCTGGACTTGGACTTACGGCGGCTGGGTTGAACCGGGTCATTCCGGCGACACAGACGGCAACGCAGTTTATGAAGTTAAGGTTGAAGGCAATACTTTGGTAGTTGTTTTCGATGCAAATAGCCACACTATCCAAAATGTATACGAAGAAAATCCGAACGGTCCTATCGAAAATCCGGGCGATTACGCTGTTATTGGTTGGTGTAACGATTGGGGTACAAAAACAACAGACGGCACAGTTTATTCGGCAGCCGATTTCGCAGCAACAGACAAGATGACCTATGACGCAGACGCAGGTATTTTCACTTATGTTGCAGACCGTACAAAGGATTTTGTAGAAACCGGAAAGACATACACATTTAAGGTTATTAAATTGGCAAATCCTACGGGTACTATTACCGCCGACCATTACAAGGAAGCTTACGGCGATAATGAAAATAAAACTCAGGATTATACGTTTACACCTCCGGAAACAGCCGAAGGCAAATCCGCTACTTATAAAATTACAATAACATTCGACCCGATTACGAAAGAAAATAAGATAAAATATGATTACACAGGAGTTCCGGGTGAAAAGTTCTATATTATCGGTAACTTTAACAACTGGGCTTCCGACCATACGTTCAGCAAGGCTACACGTGATGTTTACGAGCTTAGATCAACAGGCAACATGGACGAACTCGGAAGATACATCTATACAGGTACTCCCGAAGAAGATTTCGACCCTGAAAACTATGAAGTTAAGGTAATCAGCTCCTCATCTCTTAAGGCTAACGCAAATCCTGAAGATAAGGACAGTATCGACTATGCAAATTCATGGGGCGAAACAGATTCCGAAGGCTTAACTTACGGCACTTCAAAAGCAGGCGGAGAAAACAGATCCGGCTTTAAGTTTGATATTACATCAAGAAGCAAGGTTGAGTTTACTTTCTATTACGATACTACAAATATGAAAGCGTCAACAATTACTTTCAAGCCTGTTCCCGGTGACAATGTCGAAACAGTACAGTATAAATTCAGAAACGAAAAGACCACATATAAAGGTACTCAAACAGATTTCACAGCTTGGGAAAAGCTTTACGTAACATACTACAAAGAAGGTTTGCCGGTCTGCAAGCAGATAAGCTTCAACGAAGGTACAAAGCTTATTTCTGTAAGCATTCCGAAAGACGGCGAAAAGTTCTATTTCAGCAATATGGACAGCACAACCGACGACCGTAAAGATCCTAAGTATGAATGCACAATCACATTTAAAATTGATGATGTTCCGAAAAGTTCAACTTTGATACCTACACAGATTATTACAGACCCCGATTCAAGTTCAACTACAGGAAAATCTTGGGAACTTAAATTTGATGACGGCGGAGATGCCGACCCATTCAGTGACACAGTCAAAATGGTTTATACAGGCTCTTTGCAGAACAACTACTACGACGCTCCTCTTGTTAAGGTTCTCAATATGATCGTTTCCAAAGGCAGACCCGACGGCGGCGGCACTAAGTATGCATTTTCCGCATTCCCGTATCAGGACAACGGCGGATTTGATGTTAAAACTGTTGGTAAGGTTTTGTTTAACCCCAATGACTATATTACTTATCAGGGCGAGAAATATTACTATGTAGCAGGCAAGGCTTACAGCGGTAAGTATTCATTCCTTATCGTACAGGATTCCACAAAGAAAAAGGGCGGTATTCTTCTTGAAAACCACATGGCTCTTATGACAGATGTTTACGGTACAAGCCAAACAAAGATGAATAACCGTGGCGGCGGTGTGTTCACATCTGACGATGCATACTATGACGGCAGTGCTTCTCCGTTTAACTACGGCGGCTATACACCGAACTGGTATACCTATAAAATGACGGTTGCCGATGAGGAAGATGTACCTGACGGAAAAGATCCCGGATTCTTGATTAACAATATCAAGGGACTTGTTTCTTCGGGCGAAAAAATCGTTGACAACAGCGGCGGCAAATACGTTGTTCCCGCAAAGGCAACAGATCATTACAATCAGCCTCTCTACATTGTTCAGGAGTATGCAAATACAACGGGCGATGATCAGGTTGAAAGATATTATACTTATAATACAAATCTCGGCAGCGTTGACACCAACACGGCAAACGAGGTATCCGTATACTTCGACAACAGTGCCGGCGACTTCTCAAAGGTTAGCGTTTATGCGGAAGATCCTCTCGGCAACTCTACTAAACAGGAGCTTCCGATTGACGGCACGGACGCAGACCACAGCTATAATATATTTACATTCACTTCGGGTCAGTATTGCTACTTCACATTCTTCGATCCCACAACAGGCGATATAGGTGATGAAGATACAAAACAGACAAAGAAACTTTACCTTACAGGTAATGAAACAGCAAACCACGAGTATGACATTCTCGCAGTAGGTATGAATGCAACAGCATTTACTCCGTACGTTCACCCGAGAACTCAGGCTCTCTATGCTGCAATCGCACTCGAATCCGCAGCAGCTTCATCTCGTATTTCTTCGGCTTATTCCTACTCTGTAAAAACAGGTTTGTACACTTCGTTGAGCGTATACGAAATGACAGGCATTAAATCTCAGGCTCAAACCGCAAGAGATTATGCTAACAACGGCAGCGGCGGCAAGTGGAGTGCAACAGATCCTACAGCTTACAACCAGTTGGCTGTAACTGTTCAGGAATTCGTCGAAACAATTCAGAACACAAGAATTTATATCGGCGACACAATGCCTGCCGAAGACCCCACAAGCGTAAAGGTATTGAAGAACGGCTCTTCTTTCAAAGGCAAAAAGTATAAGAGAGTTTACAAGGAAGCTTCTTACAGAGATAATGTCTTCAATTATAAGAGCAGTTGGGTAAATCTCCTCGGCAGTTTTTACGACCAGGCAGTAGAGGCATTCAGTAATACTTCAATGCAGAACACAGGCACTCTTCAGGGATATATTGCTACTCTTAACGGTCTTATAGCTAATCCGCTTACAGAGCCTAATGAGAATACTGTTCAGATTATTGTTGACGATCAGGTTATTACAAGCACGGACGATGAAGGCAACGTTACAAGATCAACTCCTTGGGGTAAGGCTAACATTCACATCTACACCTGTGATTCTTCAAACAACAACTGGAAAGAAGCAGGCTACGACCTCTACGATACAACTCAGAGCAGCGAAGGCTTCTATGCTTACGTATTCCTTCCGAAGACAGAAACCATGAATTATATGATTGCTCAAGCTCCTCCGGCTGACGGCACAGAACCTAAGGTTGTTGAGGTAGGAAAGCGTTATACATTCCATACCGCAAGCAATTCATTCAGCGATGACAAATCGGTTGCTACTTACAGAATAACTCAGGACGTTATCGACCAGAACGGTATTACGAAGGAGTACAACAAGTTCGATGCACGCTCGGGTGAAAAAGCAGTTATTCTTTACTTCTTGTATGATACACAAGTAAAGTGCAGCAGCGGTAATTACACAATCTATGCAGGTGCTTACACAATTTCCTCATCTTATGCAGGCTTTGACAGCGACGTTTCCGATGAAACATACTCTGACGGCAAACCAAGAAAGGGTATCGACCTCTTTACCGAAACTGCAAAGAATTATTTCGAGCAGCCCGGCAACTACGGTATGAGCTTATCGTCTTCAACTTCTTATACGAACTGGAGCGTTAATATTCCCGATGAAGGAAAGAATATCGATATTATGTGCGAGGGAATCAACATCACACCTTCCGTTTCGGCAAGCACATCTTCAAACAAGAAGATTTCCTTCCGTTACAAGGCTAACAAGGACGATGATACTTTAACACTCAATCAGAATGTTTCCTTCGATGCCGGCACTGTTGTGATTGCGGCTAACACGATTGACCTTAATTCGTTTGATGTTTCCATTACGGCAAAGACTATCGTTTTCCGCACGGATACAACGGTTGTTACATCACACGGCGAATTCAAAATTTCAAACGGCACATACGTATTTAACGAGTCCGACTCAAAAACAGGTCACACCGTAAGCTTGGAATCAACAGGCAACACTCCCGATTGGAGAGAGCATTATACTCTTATCAGTGAGAGCGGCTCAAAATTGAGAGGAGGATATTATATTGCGCATACGTAATTATTTCAAACAGAAAAAAAGCAAAAAAGGTCTTACTTTAGTTGAAGTTTTATGTGCAATTTTTGTTCTTGCTATCGTATTTGTGGGAGTTCTTAACGCAGTTGCTTTTTCAAGACAAATGGTGTTCTCCAACAACTCCCGTGAAAAAGCATCGTTTAGGGGACAGCTTGTGGCTGATGAAGTTCTTTCAATATGCACAGGCTTAAACCCGACCAACGTTGATGATCTCACTACTGTGGCAACTAAAGTTGACGGCGTACTCAACGATATGTCCGACCCACAGAACAACGACAGCGAAACTGCGGTAGGCAAGGTTGAACGTGTTAATACACTTTCCGATCCTGCTTCGTTTAACCCCGGTGATTCTGGTGCACTCATTCAGTGCAAGATTACCGGAGTAACGTCGGAAACCTCCAACGAGGTTTCCGATGGTTCGGGCACATATACCGAAGCTGTAGAAATAGGCTGGGATATTACTGTTCGTGTGTTTTACAGAGAAATAAGCGGAGATTCCGATTTCAGATGTATTGACATCACGGCTTTCGCACCGTCCAATTATATTGACGACGTTACGTGATAATTGAAAGGCGGTAATATTATGAATATGAAAGAGTATTTTAAGAAATACACTAAGCAAAGCAAGAAAGGCTTTACGTTGGTTGAATTAATTGCGGTTGTGGTTATTATGTCAATTATTTCAACCGCAACGGTAAGTATTTTCTTATCTGTTCAAACAACGGTAAGAGATACAGGCAAGCTCACAACCGACCAGTACAGCACAACTCAAATGGAGAAATTTATCCGTAATGAGTTTCAGACTGCCTCGAATGTTGATGTTTATTATTGGATTGCGGCAGGTTCAAGCGGCGAGGGCGTTCCGGCAGACGACTTTGAACCCGATACAGACGATGAACTTCTGTATTACAATAACAAAAGCAAGCAGCTTGTTTTCAAGATTTACTCGGATTCCTCTTCATCAAGCAATAGGCTGATTATTGACCAGGTTGAGGACGTTACAATCGATATCTGTCCGTTGGATTACGATGCCGATGATTCGGAAACGGATAATATGCCCTATAAGCTGGTTTATAAGGTTAAAACAGCCAATTACACTTACAGCGGCGGTATTGTATTGGGTAATTCTCATGTAAGCGATTCAAAGGCTTTTGAAAGCGGCTCTATGCTTTTCGGCGGAAATACGGCTTCCATTCATTGGTCGGCAGAGGAAACACCGGTTTATTGTATCGGTTTCCATTCACTCAGCACACAGAAAGACGCAGCGACTTCATAATTGCTTTGAATAGTATTTATTAACAGAGAACCCTCTCCGAAGAATATTCGGGGAGGGTTTTTGCGTTGTGTTATAACTGTTTTCCCAATGATACTATTGAATTATCTTCGCAAATTAATTTGCATACCTCACGAATTCTGCTCACAGTCAAATTGTCACTTGGGAGAATTTTGCCGTACTCCGAAAGCATTATCCGTGCGGATTTCGGAATAGCCGCTTTTGAAGACATTAAAAGATAATAAAAATTCCTGTCGCCGTACAGACTGCAATTATACTCCGTAAATCCCTTAACGTAAAGATTTTTCACCGCATCTAACATATCACCGATATTTTCAAACCTTACCGGAAGATAGGAAGTTGTCTTTTTAATCCTGTAAATTTTACGAGTACCTTTTCCTTTAATTGTCGCAAGAATAAAACACCCACGGTCATACGGCATAAGCTCCACCGAAATAGTTTTATTGCGAAGCACAACCCCCGTTTTGACCGCCGCCAAAGCCAGAAGCTGCTTGAATAAATCTCTTGTTTCTTTATCTTCCATTGAAAGAGAATCGGGACTAAGGTCAAAGATACTCAGGTCTTCATTCTCCAATGTGATAAGCAGTCTTGTCTTGTCTAATTGTTCAATGAACATAATGTACTCCCTTCGTGGCTGATTATTTTTTTCTATTCACTCTGTGCAACGAATATCCCAAAGAGAGAATCATTTCAAAAATATCTCAGCCACAATTTTGTCTATACTATTATATTATAATAAGCGGCACTGTGTTAGCAATAAATTTTTATTGGATGGAAAAATTTACACAAATAAGCATAATTTATACTAAGAATTTAAAAAGATTTACCATTCTAAAGCTTATGGGCTACGAAACTAACTTGCAAAGAAAAGAGGTAAATCTTAATGCTTGCGAGTATAACAATTATGCAGTATAACAATACAAAAATAACTTATAATATAAACCTTTGCGATTTGCATAACTATTTAAAAAATGCAGTAATGAAATCGTTAATTTCTTATATGGGTAAATTTACCCTGAATTATATAAAACTAACATTTGTGACAGTAAATTTAACCATATTTATGCAAAAAAAATCGTTGGTCAATACAACCAAAAATAGGTTGAAAAATATATGCAATCTGTCATTAAATTTTGATTTTACAAAAATATTTTAATAAATTTCAAGAAACTATTGAAAAATACTTTTAGACGTGTTAAAATATCATTAGAAGTCGAAGTGGATTTTGTTCGGCAATTTATACAAAGGAGATAATTATTATGAAAAATTTAAAGAAGGGTATTGCCCTTGCAATGGCAGCATCTCTTGCAGTTTGTGCATTGGCAGGCTGCGGTTCGGCAGACACAGGTGACAACAATACAGGTTCAGGTTCTCAGAGTAGTTCCGCAAGCGGCGGAAAGGTTTACTACCTCAACTTCAAGCCCGAGCAGGCTGACGATTGGAAGAAGCTTGCCGAAACTTACACAAAGGAAACAGGTGTAGAGGTAACTGTTGAAACAGCTGCTTCCGGTACTTACGAATCTAAGCTTAAGGCTGAAATGGCTAAGGAGAACGCTCCCACACTCTTCCAGGTAAACGGTCCTGTTGAGCTTGCTTCTTGGACAGATTATTGCTACGACCTCAAGAACACCGACCTTTACTCCAACCTTAAGAGTGATGACTTCGCTCTCATTGAGAATGACCAAGTTAAGGGTATCGCTTATGTTATCGAAACATACGGTATTATTTACAACAAGACGCTTCTCGATAAATACATCGCTACAGACGGTGCTGTTATCAAGAGTGCCGACGACATTAAAAACTTTGAAACTTTGAAGAATGTTGTTGAGGACATTCAGTCCAAGAAAGCTGACCTCGGTATTCAGGGTGCGTTCACTTCCGCAGGTATGGATTCAAGCTCCGACTGGAGATTTAAGACACACCTTGCAAACCTCCCGATTTACTATGAGTACAAGGATAAGAACATCAATGCAGCAGAAACTATGGATGGTACATACCTTGATAACTACAGAGCTATCTGGGATCTCTATCTCAACAACTCCACTTGCGAGCCTAAGATGATTTCCGGTAAGACAGGCGACGACGCTACTTCCGAGTTCTGCCTCGGCGAAGCTGTGTTCTATCAGAACGGTACATGGGCTTATCAGGCTTGTATTGACGCAGGTATGACAGATGAAGACCTCGGTATGCTTCCGATTTATATTGGTGCAGAGGGTGAAGAAGAACAGGGTCTTTGCACAGGTTCGGAGAACTATTGGTGCGTAAACAGCAAGGCTAATGAAGCCGACATTCAGGCTACTCTCGACTTCCTTAAGTGGGTTATCACAAGTGATACCGGAAGAGATAGTTTGGCTAACCAGATGGGATTTGTAACTCCGTTCACAACATTTGACGACGAAAAGTATCAGGCTAATAACGCTCTTATTACTGCTTCCAATGAGTACATCGCAAGCGGCAAAACTCCTGTTTCTTGGAACTTCTCTACAATTCCGAGTGAGAAGTGGAAGGACGACCTCGGTTCAGCACTCCTTATCTATGCTCAGAAAGGTCAGGGCGACGAACAGTGGGCAGATGTTGAGAAAGCATTTGTACAGGGTTGGAAAGATGAGTATGCAGCCGCTAAAGCTGATATCGCAAATAAAGAGGCAGCTGATGACGGCGAAGCAGAAACTGCCGACAACGCAGAGGAAACAGCTGAGTAATTTTTTATTATAATAAATAACTTCGGAAAGTGGACGGATTTTCTCCGTTCACTTCCGGGGGTGTTTTATACATATCTTCTTTAAGATTTCGACGGTTATCGAAAAAGTGTTTTTTACTGTGAAGAAGTTTGTCGGGGAAGATTTTTTGGAGTGGTTTTAAATGGCAAATGTTGATGAATTGATAATTTACAGAGAGCTTGACGATGCCGAAATTCTGAATAATATTTCGGAAGTTATGAACGGCATTAATTCTGTTGACGGAAATATTCGGCTTGCCAAAGCATATAAAGAGAAAATATATTCGTCTGTTCATATGCTTGTGGACTTTGCAGGTACTTACGGATTTGAAAAGAATCTCTGGCAGAATTATCTGACCCTTTTGCTTGTGAATAATGAGAATGTTTTCAGTAAATCCTGTGAAATCAGAGGTATTAATAACGGCACACTGCTAGAGCTTGCTATGCACGATTTTCTGATTTTCAGAGAACTTTTTTCATACGATTTCAAAAATCTCGGCAGGATCGTAGACAGCTCCGTGTTTGATATGATTTTGAATTACAAACGTGTTGACGGTGCAGGAAAGGCTTTTAACAAGCGTATTCGTGACTGCATTTGTGAACTAAGCTGTAATCTTGCGGAGAGTAAAAGTATCGGAGAGTTCGCAAAGTATGTCATTGATTTCTACCGCCGTTTCGGTGTGGGAAAGCTCGGCTTACACAAGGCTTTTCGCATAGCTCACAGCGACAGCGGAGTACATATTGTTCCTATAACGAATATTGCACACGTCAACCTTGACGATTTGGTCGGCTACGAAAGTGCAAAGCAGAAACTTACGGAAAATACCGAAGCTTTTCTTGCAGGTAAAAGAGCGAATAACTGTCTTTTGTTCGGTGACGCAGGCACGGGAAAATCCTCAAGCATTAAGGCTGTTCTCAATAAATATTATGAAGACGGTCTTAGAATTATTGAGGTTTACAAGCATCAGTTTCAAGACCTTAACGATGTTATCGCTCAGATTAAAAATCGAAATTACAAGTTTATAATTTATATGGACGACTTGTCTTTTGAGGAGTTCGAGGTTGAGTACAAATATCTCAAAGCGGTTATCGAGGGCGGTCTTGAAAAGAAACCCCAAAACGTTCTGATTTATGCAACCTCAAACAGAAGACATCTTATAAAAGAGAATTTCTCCGACAGAGAGGGTTGGACGGATAATGTTCATAAAACGGATACCGTTCAGGAAAAATTATCTCTTGCGGCGAGATTCGGCGTTACAATTTATTTCGGTTCGCCCGATAAAAAACAGTTTCAAAATATAGTAAAGGTTCTTGCAGAACGTCACGGTGTGAACGTTCCCGAGCAGGAGCTTCTTCTTGAAGCAAACCGCTGGGAGCTTAGTCACGGTGGACTTTCGGGCAGGACGGCACAGCAGTTTATTGACTATCTTCTGGGCAGGCAGTGATTACTTCTTGTCCCACAAAGATATTATTGATTGTATTTTATTCAGTAATTTAATATTAATTTTGCAAAAATATATGGCTTATAATTATATTGTCAATTAACGTAGGAAATACGAAAACTCTTTGCTGCAAAGTTTTCATAGCAGAATGTATTTAACGCAGATTGGCAGTATTTGGCTAACAAGAAGGGAAGATCGCAGTGAACAAAAAAGTATTAAGACCATATTTTCCGCTTTTTGCATTGCCGACTTTTATAGCATTTATCATAGGCTTTATAGTACCCTTTGGTTTGGGTATTTATCTTTCGTTTTGTGAGTTTACCACGGTAAACGACGCAAAATTTGTAGGATTCAAGAACTATTCAAATATGTTTGGAGATTCCGACTTTAAACACGCTCTATGGTATACGGCATTGTTTGCGGTAGTTTCGGTAGTAACAATTAATATATTTGCATTTGCAATTGCTATGTTGCTTACCAAAGGTATCAGAGGTACAAATATATTCAGAACAGTATTCTTTATGCCAAACTTAATCGGCGGTATTGTACTCGGTTACATTTGGCAGTTGATTTTAAACGGTATTCTCGGCAAGTTCGGTGCAACGCTTACGTTCAGTGAAGCGTACGGCTTCTGGGGTATGATAATCCTTATGAACTGGCAGCAAATCGGTTATATGATGATTATTTACATTGCAGGTATTCAGAATATTCCGGGCGAATTGCTCGAAGCAGCAAGAATTGACGGTGCTACTAACGGTCAGGTTTTGAGAAAGGTTATTCTCCCGATGGTTATGCCGTCTATCACAATTTGTACATTCTTAACTCTCACAAACTCATTTAAGCTCTTTGACCAGAACCTCGCACTTACAAACGGCTTGCCGGCTAATAAGTCCGAGCTTCTCGCACTCAACATTTACAACACGTTCTACGGCAGAGTAGGTGCCGAAGGTGTAGGACAGGCTAAGGCTGTTATGTTCTTCCTCATTGTTGGTGCGATTTCGATTACGCAGCTTATTTTGACTCATCGGAAGGAGGTTCAGCAGTAATGGCAAAGAAGGTTCACGCACCTGAAACTCTCCAAAAGGGAGATGCACTGCCGCCCGACGTGCAAGCCTTGGTTAATGAGATGGCTAAAAGAAAGAACGGTGTAAGCAGTGCAAGAAGATCTCCTTATGCAACGCTGTGGACAATTATTCTCAGCATTATTTCAGTAGTTTATCTCGTTCCGATTATATTAGTGTTTATCAATTCTTTTAAGAAAAAGATATTTATTAATAAAAATCCATTCTCGCTTCCGAATGGGGATTCGTTTTCCTCAATTTCAAACTACACAGAGGGTGTGGAAAAAATCGGATTTTTCTCGGCATTGCAGAACTCCGCAATTATCACGGTTGGCTCTGTTATAGTAATTATTCTCTGCACATCAATGTGCGGTTGGTATATTACAAGAGTAAATTCATTTTTTACAAAGTGTCTTTACTATCTTTGTGTATTTTCAATGATAGTACCGTTCCAGATGGTTATGTACACACTTGCAAAAACAGCAGACAGATTGAAGCTCAACAGTCCGTTTACCATTATTGTTGTATATCTCGGATTCGGAGCTGGACTGGCGGTATTTATGTTCTGCGGATTTGCGAAGTCGATACCCATTGAAATCGAGGAAGCAGCGATGATTGACGGCTGTAACCCCATTCAGACATATTTCAAGGTTGTAATGCCTATTCTCAGACCCACTTGTATTTCCGTTGCTATTCTCGAAGCAATGTGGATTTGGAATGACTATCTTCTTCCGTCGCTGGTTCTCGATACTACAAAGTACAAGACAGTTCCGATTGCTATTCAGTACCTCAAAGGCGGCTACGGTGCTGTAGATATGGGTTCTATGATGGCAATGCTCGTACTTGCGATTGTTCCGATTATCATTTTCTATCTTGTATGCCAGAAGTACATCATCGAAGGTGTTGTATCGGGTGCAGTTAAGGGTTAATGACATTGAAATTACAGTTGTTCACCTTGTTTGATTAAAATAAAGAGAGTTGCATATTGATGAAATGTTGTCAATATCAACTCTCTTTTTTATATACTGTAAACTCCCAATTAATCCACGTTGAATATTAAACTTTCGGCTGTCGCAATTACACATTTCATTGACATATCAGTGAAAACAGGTCAAAAATAATAATCGCCCGATATTGTATTAATGGTATTTTAGATAAATTAAGAAAAAATTTACAAAATGTTAATTCATATTGACAAAATGGAAATTATGTAGTATCATAAGTGTATACGCTAATAACATAAACTTTGCGGTTTTGGAAGGTGTCGCCGAGCGGCGACGGACAGCACGTGAATTTTTGAATACGACCGATAGTTTATTGTTATGTTAAGGTATATGAAATAAGGTGAAAATGATTGTTTTCACGTATTTCAAGCGGACTTTGTTCACAAATTAATATTTATTACAGGAGGTAAGTTGAATTATGGATTATAGTTATGATTACTACTATGATGATTCGGCATTGGCTGTCGGAGGCCTCGCACTTTCGGCAGCAATAATAGTTGGAATGTGGAAGCTGTTCAAAAAAGCAGGCTATCAGGGTTGGGAAAGTCTTGTTCCGATTTACAATTCTTATGTTTTGAGCGATATTGTTTTCGGAAACGGTTTGTATTTCCTTATCTGTTTTATTCCGGTTGTAGGCTGGATTTATCCGTTTGTGCTGTATTTTAAGCTGGCGGAGGTTTACAATAAGAGTTCGGCTTTCGGAATAGGTCTTATGTTTTTGCCGTATGTTTTCCTTTTGCTGCTCGCTTTTGACAGCAATCTTTATTATAGCGGTCCCAGCTCCAGAGCAGTAAAAGGCGGTTATGGCAATTTCGGTGCAGGCGGTTACGGTGCGGGAAGCTATGGTAATAACGTAAATGGTTACGGCAACGGTTACAACAACGATTATCCTACCTACGGCGGAAATAATCCACAGGGTTACCCCGGCTTCAATCAGCAGCAGGATTATCAGAACGACATTTATCAGAGTAACGGATTCCAGAACAACGGCTTCCAAGCTCAGGGTCAACCTCAGCCGCAGAATAATCCGTTTGAAAATTCCGGCAGCGATAATTATTACGGCAACAACAGTAATTACAGCGGTTACAACAATCAGCAGAACGACGGAAATAATAACACCGGGTTCGGCGGTTTCTGATAGTTTATAATTAACCCCAATGACGGCAGTTTATAACTGCCGTTTTAATTTTTACTTAATTTTCCAAATTTACATATTCTTCATTGAAATTTCAGGTCTATGCTGTTATAATGAATATATGTGTTTTAACATAGAAAAGATAGGATGTGAATAAATTGATTACAGTTTCAAATTTAAGCCTTAGCTTTAACGGTACTCCGCTTTACAAGGACGTTGACCTCAAATTCACAGAGGGTAACTGTTACGGTGTTATCGGTGCTAACGGTGCAGGTAAATCTACATTCCTTAAGATTCTAAGCGGTGAGCTTGAATCAACTACGGGTGAGGTAGTTATTAAGAAAGATACACGTATGTCCGTTTTGAAACAGGACCATTTCGCTTATGACGAATTTACTGTCCTCGATACGGTTATTATGGGTAATCAGAAACTTTACGATATTATGAAAGAAAAGGACGAGCTTTACGCAAAGCCCGATATGACGGACGAAGAGGGAATCCGTGTGTGCGAGCTTGAAGCGGAGTTTGCCGAGCTTAACGGCTGGGAAGCCGAAAGCGACGCTTCAAAGCTTATTCAAGGTCTTGGTCTTGATGAAGCAATTCTTTACAATCAGATGAGTACCCTAACAGGTAATGAGAAAGTAAAGGTTCTTTTGGCTCAGGCACTCTTCGGAAATCCTGATATCATTCTTCTTGACGAGCCGACCAACCACCTTGATGTTGCGGCTATTTCGTGGCTTGAAGATTTTCTTCTTGACTATGAGGGTACAGTTATCGTTGTATCTCATGACAGACATTTCTTGAATACTGTTTGTACTCATATAGTTGATATCGATTATAATAAGGTTAAAATGTATGTCGGAAACTATGAGTTCTGGTATCAGTCCTCACAGCTTATTCAGCAGATGATTAAGCAGCAGAATAAGAAAGCTGAGGAGAAAATCAAGGAACTTCAGAACTTTATTGCACGTTTCTCCGCTAACAAGTCGAAGTCGAAACAGGCTACTTCAAGAAAGAAGCTACTTGATAAAATCACGGTTGAGGAAATGCCTGCGTCTTCAAGAAGATATCCTTGGGTCGGCTTCAATATGGACAGAGAACCCGGCAAGGAAATTCTCACGGTTGAGGGTCTTTCAAAGACTGTAGACGGCGAGAAAGTTCTTAACAATGTTTCTTTCAGAATTGAGCGTGGCAATAAGGTCGCTTTCCTCTGCGAAAACGAGAATGCTGTTACAGCACTTTTCGATATCTTAATGGAAAAAACAGAACCCGACGAGGGTAAATTCAAGTGGGGCGGTACTACCACTCAATCGTACTTCCCGAAAGATAACAGCGAATTTTTCGACAACTGCGACAAGACAATTCTTGAATGGCTTTCACAGTATAACGAATCCAACGACCAGACAGAAACCTACCTCAGAGGATTTTTGGGTAAAATGCTTTTCTCGGGTGAGGACGTTTTCAAGCCTGTAAAGGTACTTTCGGGCGGCGAGCGTGTCAGATGTATGCTTTCGAGAATGATGTTGTACGGTTCAAATGTTCTTGTTCTCGACCAGCCGACAAACCACCTTGATTTGGAGTCGATTACGGCGGTGAATAACGGTTTGTGTGCGTTTAAGGGAATAGTTCTTTTCACATCGCACGACCACGAGTTTATTCAGACGGTTGCCAACAGAATTATTGTCATTGAGAAAGAGGGCATTAAGGATATAACATCAAGCTATGATGAATATATCGAGAATAATTTTAATGTGAATAAATAACTGCCAACAGCGAAGCCTATTAAAGTTTGGTCAAGCTTTTCAAAGCTTGCGGGCAACGGAACACCCCAAGAAGCCGAGCCGTAGGCGACAGCTGATTGGTAGGTGTTCCTAGTGGTCTTGCACCATGCAGGGGCAGAGCCCTGCTCGCTGACGGAACAAATTAGCGTAGAAAATAAACTACCCTCAGCGAAACTAAATAAACTTTGCTTAGAGAATAAAAAATAAAAGCATATATAAAAACTGTATCTATCTGTACAAACCAACAAAGGCAACAGCGTAAGCGAATTGCTGGTCAAAGAAAGATAAATTAAATATCTGACTTGATTCCAGCGGACGTTGTCCGCCGAATTGTCGGTAAAAAAAGATACCTAATGACTTGATTTCAAACGTACAGGCAGAAAAAATTACAGCGGACGAAAAACTCGTCCGCCAATTTTTTTGTTTTTATTCGATATGTTTCAAATTAACGGTGGTATGTGTCTAAATAGCTCACTATATCAATGTTTTCCGAGGGGAACTCAACGGATAAGTATATTATCTTTCCGTCCGCCTCAAACAAATCGATTACAAGGAACGTATCATCTCCGCTCCAATAGCCGTAAACCTGTATTGCGTCATACTTTCCCGCAACCTTGACACGTGCTCCTGTAACACCCTCCGCACCTTCGTCCTGAATATTTTTTGCTATTAGCTGAGCTGCCAGTTCAACGTCCGTTGGGTTGTCGCCTGCCGTATAGGTAGTGTTCATTGTGAATATTGTTGTAGCCGACTTGTCACTGTATTGCAGGTCGGTATTTGGTACAACGTCTACAAATTTTAAAAAATCCGCCGGAATGTCAAGATATCCGATATCGCTGTTTCCTACGGTTTGTGTTTCGCCCGATATGGGTGCAAACCCCGAGCTTGATGTACTTGATGAACTTGATGAAGAAAAGAACTCTTCCGAAGTTGTTTCCGATGAAACGGTTGACGACGATTCTGTTCCGAAAGCAGGAACGCTGAAAGACGGAATACTAATGGTCGGAACACTGATATCCGGAAGGCTCATAGCCGGAAGACTTACATCGGGAATAATCGCAGTTTGAGAGGTTATATCCGAATCGCTGTTCATTGAAGTGACAGTTTCCGAAGAATTTTCCCTTGATGAAACCGCACGATAGCTGTGAGAGCTGTCATCGGAAGTGAAATTGCAGCCCGACATCAATAATATCATTGCAGCCGTTACAGCTGCCCCAAATTTTCTTAACTTCTTGTTTATCATTTTATCACCGCTTTTTTACACAAATTTTCCGATTGTATTTATACTATGATTGTATCATATACGTTACTTAAAGTCAAGCACCCAAATTTAAAAATAAAAATACACTGTCATTCCAATGTGGTGACGGTGTATTTCTTAATCAATCTTTACGTTTTAAGCCAAAACCTTTATTTTCTTGTTAAAGATATTTTTCATAAACAATATACCGATAGCAGCCGTTACAATCTCCGCAATCGGGAATGTAATCCAAACAAGCGACGCATTTCTTGCTGCTGAGCTGATAACTGCAATCATAAGTCCGTATGCCACAGGCAGTACAAATATCATTTGACGGCACAGCGACAGTACAAGCGACTCCATTCCGCTCTGTAATGCCTGATATATTCCCTGAAATGATATATTAAGTCCTGCAAACATAAAGCTTACGGAAATAATTCTTATGGCACTTATACAAAGCTCCTCGGTTTGTCCCGAAAGTCCGAATGCTCCCGTGAGCGGTACGGCGATTACTTCAAGCAAAACAAAACCTGCAAACATTATCATAAGTGTATAGCCGATTCCGTATTTTATACCGTCTTTAACACGCTCTTTGCTTTTCATTCCGTAGTTGAATGATACAATCGGTGTAATGGCATCTCTCAAACCGAATGCGGCGAACAGAATAAACTGCTGAATTTTGAAATATAATCCGTATGCTGTAACAGCGTTTACACTTATCTTTCCAAGTATAATATTTAATCCGTATGTCATAAACGACATCAAAGCCTGTGCGATAATTGCAGGAAGACCGATAGAGTAAATTTGTCCGATAACCTTGATTGACGGTTTTAAATATTTTGCACTGTTGGATATTTCCTTGTTAAATGTAACGTGCAGAATTAAAGCGACAACAAACGATACCATTTGACCTACAACCGTTGCATAAGCCGCACCTTTAACTCCCATTTCGGGGCAGCCGAGAAGTCCGTAAATCATTATAGGGTCGAGAATAATATTTGTAACAGCACCCGAAATTTGAGCAATTGTTGAAAGTATGGATTTGCCTGTTGCCTGTAGTGCCTTTTCGTAAATTCCAAAGTACATAACACCCAGCGAAACAGTACAGCATATTCTCAGATAGGAGTTCGTCATATCCATAATAAGCTTGTCGTCTGTCTGGGAAGATACATAAATGTTAGTGCCGAAAAAGCCGAACAGCATAAAAATTATGTAGAGAACCGTACAAAGGAAAAGTCCGTTTCCGGCAGCTTTGTTTGCCTGCTCCTTGTCATTAGCACCGAGAGAGCGTGCAATCAGAGCGTTTACTCCGACACCTGTGCCAACAGCGAAAGCTATCATAAGCGTCTGAACAGGGAATGCAAGCGTGAGAGCATTAAGAGCCGCCTCGCCGTTGTTCTTCATATTTGATACGAACGCACTGTCAACAATGTTGTATACTGCTTGAAGAACCATTGAAATTATCATCGGTACACCCATTGATATCATAATCTTGTTGACAGGGGCAGTACCCATTTTGTTTGTTTGTTCTTCGGGCGATTTTTGTTTAGGTTTTGATTTTGACATATAATCCCTCTTTTTTATAAAATACAAAAATAAAAAAGCGTAAATCCGGAGAAATTTCCTGGATTTACGCTCTCGCAACTCGGTGACTAAATTATAACAGATTTTTTCCCGAAGTGTCAAGTGGTTATTTTTTAAGAAAATTGAAGCTGCAAAAAAGAAATTTAATGCGTAATGTGTAATTATAACAGTCGTAATTTTGATTAGACCTACCCGACCGATAAATTAGGGGGTAAAGTTACCATACACAAAAAGTCAGTGTGCGATTTTAGTCCGGCATTGCCGGTTTTCCACATAACGCAAAAATTAAACGTGAGAAATATTTGTATTTTATTTGTAATTTATTGCATTTAATGTTGAAAAAACTGTAATTTTATTGTAATAACTGTACAAAAAATCAAAGTAATTAACATTTTCCACGGAGTTTTCCACGCTGTCGGGTTGAGATGTTGAAAAACCTATGTGGAAATATGTTAAATCAGTTTTCCACATAGTTATAAAAACTTTTTTACTCCGTCAATCGTGTCTTCCTCAATGTTGATAAGTCGAAAAGCAATATCTTTTACTCTGTCCTCAGCGGCAGCATATTCGTTGATATAGCGGCGGAGTGACTTCGTACCCATATTGCAGCCGTCCGTTACCAAATCGGCAATAGTCTTGTCGGAACTGTCAACCGTAAGCTTGAAGTTGGTCTTAATCCACGACATACCCTTTGCCATTGCACTCGGTTCACGTCCGTCGTCTTCGTACTCGTTAAGGATATTTTTTGTTTCGTTACCGATTTCGGCATGTCTTCCCTTGCATTGGTTGAGGATATTTTTTAATTCCTCGTTTTCCACATTGTCAATAACCTCGTCAATTGACTTAATAGCCATTTTTGTGCCTGCATTGCACTCTCTCAAAAGCAGAATTGTATCTCTGCTAACAACTGTTGTCGGCATAAAATAACTTCCTTTCATTTGTAAATTCAATATTAGTATTTGCAGTAATAATAAAAAAATACTGTCAAAGTCTTACTTGTATTTAAATTTTATATTTGCTAAAAATATGTGTATACAAATTTTTTAATAATTAGGAATTAGGAGTTGAAAATATAAAATATTTATAGATTAATTATTATCTGATTTGTAAATATTATGAAGTTGGTGACGATACTTTTATGATAAAGAGAATTGGTACACATACAATTGAATTTACAAACCGCCCCCGAATTGTCGGATTCGGTTCAGTGGTCGGAAAGAAAGAGGGAGAGGGTCCTTTAAACGATTGGTTCGACAAAATTCACACAGACACATCTCTTGGTAAGGAAACTTGGGAGAAAGCCGAAGCTATGCTCCAGCAGGAGGCTGTTACACTTTCCCTTGAAAAGTCGGGACTTGACAAAAGTAATATCGACTATATTTTTGCCGGTGATTTGCTAAATCAGTGCGTGTCGTCAAGCTACGGTCTGCGGAGTATGGAGATTCCGTTTTTGGGGCAGTACGGTGCGTGTTCGACTATGGCTCAGACAATAAGTATGGCGGCTGTCTTTGCGGAGAGCGGAGCGGCGGATTTCTGTGCGGCGGTGACTTCCTCTCATTTTTGTTCGGCTGAAAGACAATTCCGCTACCCATTGCAGTACGGAGGTCAGCGAACTCCTACGGCACAATGGACGGTGACAGGCTCGGGAAGTGTGATTGTCGGTGCGATTGAGAACGGTAATTTTAAGTTTGGTGAGGATATGCTCAATACAAACGGAGATATAACATTAAAGAAACAAATAGGTATTGAGCATATTTGTACAGGTAAGATAATAGATATGGGAATTACAGACGCAAATAATATGGGTGCGGCAATGGCAGGAGCGGCAGCCGATACAATTTCATGTTACTTTAAAGATACGGGAACGTATTACGATGATTATGATTTAATTGTTACAGGAGATTTGGGTAAAGTAGGCTCGGAGCTTTTGTATGAGCTTTTGGGAAAGGATAAGATTTTTATTGAAAAAAATCACAAGGACTGCGGACTGATGATATTTGACCTTAAAAAGCAAGATGTTCACGCAGGCGGCTCGGGGTGTGGTTGCAGCGGCAGTGTGCTGTGTTCATATCTTATTAAAAATATGATGAAAAGAAAATACAATGATATTTTGTTTATTGCTACGGGAGCGTTAATGTCGCCTACAATTGTTCAGCAAGGGGAAAGCATACCGGGAATAGCACATCTTGTTCATTTGAAAAACTGTACAGAGTGACGAATTTTACTGAAAATTATCTTTATTAAGTTTATAATATATCGCCTTGTTTTATTCACGGAAATGTGGTATAATGATTTACAATGCAGCGGACAACGGCGGACAACGTCCGCAGGAGATACGTGAAGATAGTCTTTTTAAGTCGTAACTTTACGTACCCGACCGAAAGTATTTGGTGTGATTGCTATTGCACTCCACAAAGTTGATCGAAAACTACCTGTTTAAATTAACTATCGGTCGGGTTCGTGAATTTCTGTAAAAAATGACTATCTTCACGTATCAAAAAAACGTATTAAAAAAGGTGATATGATGATTGAAAAGATAAAGGCGATTGATGATAAGCTGAGTATGTCGGTTTCAAAAATTCACAATCCCGTTTTAAATAAAATAATGCTTTTTATGACTTTTCTCGGTGATGCCGGAAAGGTCTGGTTCTTGGTGCTTGCCGTAATTGTGTATTTTAAACGTTCCTTTTATGTGGGTACATCGCTGTTTTTGAGCCTTGCGGTTTCATTCCTTTCGGCAGAGGTCGTTATAAAAAGAATTTTTGAGAGAGAACGTCCGTGCAATAAGATTGATGAGAAACTTCTTATTATGAAAAAAATACCTAACTTTTATTCGTTTCCGTCAAGTCATTCGGCAACCTCTTTTGCAATGGTTACGGCTTCGTTTTTGCTGTGCAGTACCGGAGTTACAATATGTTTGTTTATAATAGCTCTGGGCATTGCGTTTTCAAGATTCTATTTGCAGGCTCATTATCTCACCGATGTAATTTGCGGTATAGCTATAGGAATTTTAAGCGGAGTAATTATGGTTAAGCTTGCGTATGTTTTGTTTAGTTCAATCAATCCGTCACTTGTTAAGTAAAAGCAATTATCGGCTTTCATTGAGTGTAATGCTTGGTGAAAGCCTTTTTGAATTATACTAAAGAACGGTAAGATTTAGCAAATTCAATTAAACCCCTCTGTCCTGCGGACATCTCCCCTATGAGGGGCGACTTTGATAAATCGACACTTTTAGGGGAGGTGGCAGCCGTAAGGCTGACGGAGGGGTTTAAAAAAATCTCGATTTTCTTAATATTGTCGCTAAATCTTAACGCTTTCGAGTATAGTATTAGGGGTCGATAATTTGAATAATAAACTAAAATCAAAAAATATATTTGAAAATAAAATAACTGCAATATTACTTGCAATATCCTGTTCGGCTGCGTGGGCATTTGCTTTTCCGCTGATAAAGGTCGGTATAAAGGATTTTCAAATCAGCTCGGACGATACAGCGGCGAAAACTCTCTTTGCAGGGATTCGTTTCTTTGCGGCAGGTGCTGTTGTGCTTGTGATTGCTAAGTGTATGCAAATGAAAATCAGAATAAACGGCACTAAAAATATTTTCATAGTACTGTTATTCGGTTTGGTGAATACTGCATTGCATTACTTTTTCTATTATATAGGTCTTTCAAATCAGACAGGTTCACGCTCGGCAATTATAGATTCAATGAGCAGCTTTATTTTGATAATCTCCGCCTGTGCTTTTTTTAAAGAGGAAAAACTTACCGTGAGAAAAATTATCGGCTGTCTTTTGGGTTTCGGCGGAATTATGCTTGTGAATGTCGGGGGCGACTTGTCCTCACGATTTACCTTTATGGGTGACGGAATGCTTATTCTCAGTGCGGTATTTTCGGCAATGGGCGGTTTACTGACGAGAGTAGCAGGGAAGAAAGGCGACCCTCTTGTTGTAACGGGGATAAGCTTGGCTTTCGGCGGAGGTTTGATGATGTTGTTCGGCTTTGCTATGGGCGGTCGGCTCAATGTGTGGACGATTCACGGAGTTTTCGTGTTGGTGTGCCTTACGGCTATTTCGGTTTACGGATTCTCGATTTACAATCGTTTGCTGTGCAGTAATCCTGTGGGGGAAATCGCTATTTTCAATTCGCTTATACCTATTCTGGGTGTGATTCTGTCGTGTGTGATACTGGGTGAACCGTTTAAAACCGAATATATCATTGCAGGAATGATAGTGTCATTGGGAATATGTGTGATTAATATGAACAGCAATAAGAATTAACAGTGAGGTGTAATTAATGAAAAAGACAGTTCTCCTATACAATTTTAATAAAACACGTTTGCAGCTTGTGAGAAAATCTCTTGCACCGTTGGGCTGTACTGTGAAAACGGTTGCTAAGAAAGACTATTCCCAGCCAATCGGATATTTAGTCGGGGCAGAGGGGATTATACCGTGTAAAGAAAAATATTCGGGCAGCGGATTCAATGACGAAATGCTTGTTATGCACGGCTTTGGCAGTGAGATGATAGATGTACTTATTGCAGCATTAAGAAACGGCGGTGTAGGTAAGGTTGACTTGAAAGCCGTAGTAACTGAAACTAATATTAATTGGAACAGCATAATGCTGTATGATGAAATTAAGAAAGAACATACTTTAATGAATAAATAAAAATCCTCTCTGTCAATTTGCGACAGAGAGGATTAATTATCTTATGAATGTTTATTAAATTGTGTATAGTGAATTAATAATGTATAAGGGTTAATTTATACTCAAAATCTAAAAGATTTAGCAAATTCAATTAAACCCCTCTGTCCTGCGGACATCTCCCCTATGAGGGGCGACTTTGGCTTTTAGGGGAGGTGGCAGCCGTAAGGCTGACGGAGGGGTTTTAAAAAAATCTCGATTTTTTAAATATTGTCGCTAAATCTTAACGCATTCGAGTATAATTCAAATTCCAATATTTGGCAGTTATCAATTCCGAAACGTGCGTACTCTTCATTTTGCATATCATAGAAATACGACTTGATTACCCTTGAAATTCCGTTGTGTGCGACAAGCAGATAAGTTTTATCGTCCTCTTTCAGCTCGTCAAGTAAATTATAGATACGCTGTGCAAGCTTCATCATACTTTCGCCGCCCTCATAGCTGTCAAGAAAATGTCCCTTTGCCTTTAGGAACTCCTCTCCGTTTCGTGGCGTACCCTCGAATTTGCCGAAACATTGTTCCTTTAATCTCGGCTCTTCACGCATAGGGATATTCGTTATCTCACTTATGCGACGTGCTGTGTCGGCGGCACGGATAAGCGGAGAATAAATTATTTCGTCAATTTGATAATTTCCCTCGGCGATGATTTTTCCAAGTTCCTTTGCCTGTTCATGACCCTTTTCGGTAAGCTCGATATCGGTGATACCGCAGATTTTATTCTCAACATTCCATACGGTTTGACCGTGACGTGTAAAATAAATTTTCTTCATTATGTTCTCCTTTATGTATTACATACGTGCGTCAAATATCATTTTGTTACAGCTGTCGCAGTAGTCGGCTTTTATTTCAAAACGTGAATAATTATACTTTGCGTTGCGTATTACTTTACCCGAGCCGAAAAAGCTTCTTGGAGCATTTTGCGGTGAAAATTTAAGCATAGTGTTTCCGTTTCCGCTGAGAGTTCCGGAAGTCATTTCACGTTTACAGTACGGACATTTCATTTTATTATCCTCCGAATCTTTTTTATACATTATACAACCGCAATGGATTCTTGTCAAGCAGGCGGACGTTGTCCGCAGCGAAAAAAGGAGCGGTTATAAAAACCACTCCTTTTCTCGGAATAATATAGGAATAAAATATGGAACACTCGGGGTTATTCATCGAAGTCGTAAAGGTCGGCATTCTTTTCCTTGAAAAGCTCAAAGAGTTTCATCAAAAGCTGTTCGTCTTCAATACCGACATAGTCCTCAAATTCGCTGTCTTCATCGGCTTCGATTTTCAGAATGACTACGCTGTCATCTTCAGGCGGAATCAATACAATGTACTCCTCGCCCTCATATTCAAGCAGGTCGAGAAATTCAAATTCGACATCGTTTCCGTTTTCATCACTTAAAATGATTATATTTGTTTCTTCATTATAGCCTGTGTTTTCAATGCTCATGGTTATTCTTCTTTCTGTTGTTAATAATGTCAACTTGAAAGCGGACAACGTCCGCAGGAAACACGTGAAGACAGTTTATTTATACTTAAACTTCACGTACCCGACCAAAAGTTTTTTTAAATTACAGTTTTTAAGGGTTGGCTGCAACATATATTTAGCTAAAATATAAGTATTACGAATATTATACACAATTTTTCTTTTATTGTCAACAGTTTAAAACGTTAAATTTTAATGAATTTGTGTAAGTTTTTTCTTGCGAAAGAGGGGATTTAATGAGTAATTGTGGCGATAGGAAAATAAATTTAGTGTACATATTTCCGGAGAACGTTGACAGTTTCATAAGATGTTTGGTATAATGTTAATGTGATAATCGGTCGGTGCTTGTTAAGTTCCGCCCCAATAATAAGGAGTGTTACACCATGTCCGAGGACAGTTCGGAAAAACGAGATAAGAAAAGAAATAAGTCAGCCTTTGCAGATTTTCTGGGTATAAAGCGTAAGGAAGTAACCGAGGAGGAAATTCTCGACCTTATCGACGCAGGCGAGGAAAGCGGAAACATCGAGGAACACGAGAAGAACAGAATTGAAAATATCTTCGACTTCACCGACCGTTCCGTCAGCGATATTATGACCCACAGAATAGACATCACCGCTCTTGAAGATACGGCAAACCTTAACGAAACAGTCAAGCTTGCTATCGATACGGGCTATTCGAGAATACCCGTATATCATGAGGATATCGATGATATTATCGGTGTGCTTTATGTTAAAGATTTGCTCCGTTATGTCTGCGGCGATTCGGGCAGCGAGTTCAGTCTGAAAGATATTGTTAGGACTGTTCCGTTTGTTCCGAAAAGCAAGAACTGCGAGAAGCTCTTCGCACTTATGACGGAGAAGAAAGTTCAAATGGCGGTTGTGGTTGACGAGTACGGCGGCACGGAGGGACTTATTACGCTTGAAGATTTGGTTGAAACAATTCTCGGAAATATTCAGGACGAGTTCGACGACGAGGACGAAAGCATTAAACGGCTCGGGGTGAACGCTTTTTCCGTGGACGGCTTAACGCTTATAGAGGACGTGGAGGGGCTTATCGGCGAGAAACTCAATGCCCCCGAGGACTGCGATACATTGGCGGCTTTTATACTTGACAGACTGGGCAGGATTCCGCAGCCGGGGGAAAGACCCGTTGTCAATGTAGAACATATTACTTTGACCGTTTCGGAGATTGAGGATAGGCGAATTACTAAGGTACTGATTGTTAAAAATAATTCGTGATTAGGGTCGGGGTGAATTTAAAGCTTATGGAAGAGATATCCGACCGCAGTGATATTGAAGTTGAAATAAGAAATTCGGCAGGGGAATTTGTTGATTTGAATAATTGAGGACTGAGAATATATAAAAATGATAGTGTCTTTTGATTTGGACGATACTTTGTTTGTTTCTCCCGAAAAATTCAAGACCGAAAAAGCATTATCGTTTCCGCTCAATAAGATTTTTAAGGAACGTCTTAGACTGGGTACAATTGAACTTTTTCAATATATTCAATCCAATGATATACAAGTGTGGATATATACAACCTCGTTCCGTTCGGAAAGATATATCCGCACACTCTTTCGGTGTTATGGTCTGAAACCCGACAGCATTGTGAACGGCGAACGTCACGAACGTGAGGTGCAGGGGAATAAAAAGGAAGCTATGCCGTCAAAATATCCGTCAAAGTACAGGATAGATTTACATATTGACGATGATATTTCCGTTGCACGAAATGGAAAGACTTACGGTTTTAAAGTCTTTATCGTGGGTGAACAGGACGATGAATGGATTGACAAGATTAAGTGTGAAATAGACAAGATTAACAAAAAGGCTATCTCCAATGGGTGAGATAGCCTTTTGGGGTTTAGGAACTGTCAGAAAAATTATGCTCAAAAATCTACATATCTCAGATTTTAAACAGGCTATAACAAAAAGTCAACAGGTTATTTTGCAAATTTCGTCAGTCAAAAAGCAAAATTTTCCAATGTTAAAATGTCGTTATGTGTGTAACGATATTTTAACAGAAATACTGTTTAAGTTTATTTTGTTCAAAAATTTGTATTCCGGATTTTCATAATTTTGAAACGATTAAAGCGAATTTATAACAGAGAAATCATCTCAGATAAAAGTTTTGTCATATTTTTCAATATGCTTTAAATATCCAAAATTTTATGGTATAATTAGCCGTATGTAGATTAGTATGGTGTATTATGTAAAATTGTGCGGTTTACTGTTATGCAATATCAGCTCATACAAAATTCATAACGAATCATCAAACCGCAGAGGGGTTATTTAAAATTATGGACGAACAAAAGAAAAAGCATAACGATGTTATCGTAGGAAGAAATCCTGTTTCCGAAGCGATAAAAAGCGGCAGAGCGATTGAATCCGTTCTGGTTGCGAGGGGGAATAAGAGCGGTGCTGTTTCCGTTATTCTTGCAAAGGCTCGTGAAAAGGGAATCGTGATTAAAGAGGTTGACCCGAAAAAACTTGACTATATGAGCGGCGGTGCTGTTCATCAGGGTGTGGCTGCAATTGCCGCCGTAAAGGAATATTCAACCGTTGAAGATATTTTGGCGGTTGCGGAAAGCCGTGGAGAAGACCCGTTTATTATTATTCTCGATGAACTCGAAGACCCTCATAATTTGGGTGCGATTATCCGTACAGCGGAATGTGTCGGAGCACACGGTGTGATTATTTCACAGCGGAGAAGTGCCGGACTTACATATTCGGCAGGCAAAGCCTCGGCAGGTGCTGTTGAGTATGTCAAGGTGGCAAGGGTTGTTAATATTCCCAATACCATAGATAAGCTTAAAGAACGTGGAATCTGGGTTTACGGTGCGGATATGGACGGCGGCTTGTATACAAAGACAAACCTTAAAGGTCCTATAGCTATAGTTATAGGAAATGAGGGCAAGGGAATAGGTCCGCTTGTTCTGAAAAAGTGTGACGGAGTAGTTTCTCTTCCGATGAACGGAAAGATAAATTCATTAAATGCTTCTGTTGCAGCAGGAATACTTGCTTATGAAGTTTTAAGACAAAGAACAGAAAGATAATATTTGTGTATTTTCAAGTTTTATAATGACTTAACATTTGGTGCAATATGTGAAGTAAAATCCGGCAAGGACTGTCTTCACGTATTAAAAATACGTTGTACGAATGAACCGAATCGATATTTTTTACAGTAATTTTCGGTCGGGTACGTGAAGTAAAATCCAGCAAGGACTGTCTTCACGTGTTAAAAATATTTGAAAGGGGTGAAATGTGTGTCTGATCGTGACGATATTGATGTAGTTGGCAGTGCGGAAAACAACGCAGGGTCAAATTCCGCCGATGATAAAAAGACGGATAACAGCAGTTCAAACAGTTCAAACAATAATCAAGCAATACGTCAAAATCCCCTTACACACTCAGATGAAAAGCCTGCCAAAAAAGGCTTTTTCGAGAAATTAAAACGTGCTTTTTCAGCAGATGACGGCAGCAGTACTGCCGAAGAAAAAATAAATAATAATACAGATATAAATATAACGGAAAAAAATAATAATACCGTGGAAAAAACAGACGCTAAGGATACTACCAAGGAAATTGAATTCGACCCGGAAGAGGAAGAAGAATTTAAAATGATTAGTGCTTTTCTTGAGGGTGAAGATTATGTTTCGCCTATTATAGAGGAAAGGGCGAAATCGGAAAATTCCGAGGTCAAGACAGAGGAGAAAGCGTCACTTTCCGAAGTCAAAATTGAAGAGAAGACCGAAACAAAAGTCACAGAAGTAAAGATTGAAGAGAATACCGAAACGGTACTTTCCGAGGTCAAGATTGAGGAAAAAACGGAAACCACAATCACAGAAGTCAAGGTTGAAGAAAAAGTAAACTCCGAAGCCAAGCCGGAAGAAAATAAAATAAACGAGTACGATTCGCAGAACGCCCTTGAAAACGAAGAAGCAAATTTTGATGTTCAGAGTGCGTTCGACAACGAAGAAGCCGAGTTTATTATGATTGATATTGACGATGACGAAGAGTTTTCCGATGACCTCGACGATATTTCCGAAGAAGAAAATAGAGAAGATAAAAAATCCGATGAAGTAAAACCCGAAGAAGTTAAGAACGAGGAAAAAATCGAGAATAAACCCGAAGAGGTAAAAGTCGAAGAGAAAATCGAGGATAAACCCGAAGAGGTAAAAGCCGAAGAGAAAACCGAGGATAAACCCGAAGAGGTAAAAGCCGAAGAGAAAACCGAGGATAAACCCGAAGAGGT